>CANEHP010000188.1 GCA_947427325.1 uncultured Clostridia bacterium
GCATATGGAAAAAATTGCTGCGCATCTTATTTCATTTTTGAGCGGGACACCACACCGGAGCGTGTTAACATAAAATCTGCATACTGATTTTATGTTAACACGCTCTAAACTTAAATATGTTGGGAATAACATTAGTCCCAAATGTTTTAACGGCCATTCTATACATAGCTTTAGCATGAATTCTGTCATGCCAAATAAAACGCCGCAGCACTTTTCGAAGAGACCATTCTTCCCCATAGCTTCCATCGAAAACATTGTTATTCAGAAAATCAGGGTATGCTTCCAACAATTCAAATCCACGCATTCTACAGGCTAAAATAGTTCCATTATTATCTGCGTCAATCCCAATTTCGCCAAAATAATAATCATTCACGTTTTTTGTGTGTTCGTACATTTCAAAGGCAGTGCGGGGCATCTGTCCATAAAATGTCTGCCGGGCAGGCAAACAGCTTCTGTCTTTATCCGGGATAGACTCATACAGCGTCAGAAAATCCTGTGCGGAACGCAATGCAAGGGCTTTTAGTTCTTGATATTCCATGAGATCCATTTTTCCTTTTTCTGTATCAAAGAGAACATCGGAATCAGCGTCACAAATATTCAAATTAGATCGTTTCTCTTGAACAATTTTTATTTCAAAGGCTTCGGGTACCGAGTCTTTTTTCCAATTTAAATATGATTTGATTTCATCTGTCATTTTGCTTAACGCAATCTCTTTTGTCGCCCCTCTTGTAAACGCTCCGATATAATTGTCGGAATATAAAAGGGTATCATTTCCATTATGTTCCCATACACAACGTATATTCATGTAATCACTCCCTGCACGATTTCTGTCTTCACTCTGCAATATAAAATATTATAACACATAGCCCTTAGAACTTGTTTTCAGAATTTCTATATGCTCGGAGAAATTCCGTTTGAGCATATGACAGTATTAAAAAATCTGTGATTTATCATCAGTACATATATTTTTTAAAAATCCGTTCTCAGCGTATATGGGGGAATCATTAAGCTTGTAACCCTTATATTTCATCATTCTGAGCTTAAAGTCCAAAAGCTCGGGGGGAACATTAAGCTCGGCGGCGGCTGAAAAAAAGCTTCTGCCTTGATTAAGCACCTCCAAAACCTCACTGTCCGATACCAAAAGCTCGGCGGCGAAAAAATTCGCTTCCTTTTCCGCCTGAGAACTGCCGTCTAAAAGTCCCGTTTCGTGAAACAGCCGCACACCGTCGGTCTTGTGCAAAAGAGCATGCCCCAATTCATGCGCCGCAATAATTTTTTGCACCGATTCGGGCAGATCCGAGTTTACCGTTATGGTTTCAATGCGGCAGGCTTCAAAGTAAAATCCCTTAATTGCGCCCTCGCCGCTGCCCATAGACCGGAACAGCATAATAATGTCCATATCTCTGCAAAGCCGAAAGGGATTGCGTTCATTGTACTTTTTAACAATACGCTCCGCCTCTTCGGCTATATTTTCGTACAGCAATTCCTCACCGCCTTAATGTGTTTTGCCGTATTTTATACGGCTCTGCGGCATATTTTGCAGCAATTATGCCGTAATATTCCCGCATTTTTGCGGCATTTGCACTATCTTCTGCCATATTTCTCCCTCGCCGCTTCCTTGCATGTGATATATGCCTTCATAACTGCCTCGAAAAAAGCGTCCTTTTGATCCTGAGACAGCTCGCCCCCCGCAAAAAGCGCCATATTTTCATTTAACAGCGCTTGGGCGTCCCTTGCTCCTGCTGCGCCGTAACGCTGTCTTGCCTGTTGGATGTAATTGTCCTTTTCAATATCCTCTAAGGGATTCTCGCATTCATCACAGGTGAGAAATTTGACTGACACTCCCAGGCTTTTTGCAAGCTTTAAAAGCGTGCCTTGTCTTGGCATTTTTTCACCCTTTTCATAGGCAAGCACCGACCTTACCGACACTCCCGTCAGCTCTGCCACCTTAGGCTGCGACAATCCCAATGAGGCTCTTGCGTCCCTTACCTTTTCTCCGAATGTTTTCAAGGCAATTTCTCCTTTTTAATTTCAGAATATTTTTACAATATGTCAATATAGAAAATTCTGTAAAGTTCGTTGAACTTATTGACATTTTTCCTTGACGGTGCTATACTGTTAATTGAACTTTATTGAACTTATTATACAGCTTTTTGACTGAAATGTCAAGTGAAAGGAAAAAATTTATGCTGCCGCACCGACTGCATAGGGCTGAGGGAGGCTATACTATGGAACGGAATTTCTATATCGCCATTGATTTAAAATCCTTTTACGCCTCCGTTGAATGTGTTGACAGAGGTCTTGATCCTCTTAACTCAAATTTGGTGGTGGCGGATTCCTCACGCACGGAAAAAACAATTTGTCTTGCGGTTTCGCCTACGCTGAAGGCTTACGGTATCGGCGGAAGGGCAAGGCTTTTCGAGGTCATTCAGCGTGTCGGAGAAGTGAATGCGGCAAGAAAAAGCCTTGCGCCCAAACGCTGTTTTTCGGGAAAATCCTTTATTGACAGTGAGTTAAAGGCAAATCCCGCCTTGGAGCTGGACTATATTGCGGCAGTGCCGAGAATGTCAAGATATATGGAGATAAGCTCAAAGATATACGGCATATATTTAAGGTATATTGCCCCCGAGGATATCCATGTCTATTCCGTTGACGAGGTGTTTATCGATGTAACGCAATATCTGCGAACATACAACCGATCGCCGCATGATATCGCCCTTATGCTGATACGGAATGTGCTTAATGAAACCGGTATTACCGCCACAGCGGGAATAGGCACAAATCTTTATCTTGCCAAAATCGCCATGGATATTATCGCCAAGCATACGCCGCCCGACAAGGACGGAGTGAGGATTGCGGAGCTTACGGAAATGTCCTACCGTGAAAAGCTTTGGGATCACACCCCTCTAACGGACTTTTGGCGGATCGGCAGAGGGTACGGAGATAAGCTGGAGGCAAAGGGACTGTACACCATGGGGGATATTGCCCGCTGTTCATTGGGTAAAAAGAATGATTTTTATAACGAGGATTTGCTGTACAAAATGTTCGGTATAAATGCGGAGCTGCTGATAGACCACGCATGGGGCTATGAGCTGTGCACCATAGCGGATATAAAGGCATACAAGCCAAGCTCAAGCAGCCTTAGCTCGGGTCAGGTGCTGAAAGAGCCTTATACTGCGGAAAAGGCGGGGCTTATAATAAAGGAAATGACCGATTCTCTGGTGCTTGATTTGGTGGGTAAAGGGTTAATGACTAATCAAATGGTATTGTCGGTGGGTTACGATGTTGAAAATATGAAAGATCCGCATAAAAGGCAGATGTACAAGGGAAAAATAACCGTTGATCCCTTTGGCAGAGAAAAGCCGAAATCCGCACACGGCTCTGTTAATTTGGGAAAATACACCTCATCGTCAAGAAAGATTATGGAAAGCGTTGCCGACCTATATAACAGAATAGTGGACAAAAGCCTTACAATACGCAGAATGACAATAGCCGCCAACAATCTGATGCCCGAAAGCTTTGAAGAGGAGGAAAACGCTCAGCTTGATTTTTTCACGGATTATGAAGAATTACAGGAAAAAATGCAAATGGAAGCAGAAGAAGCTTTAACGGAAAACTCTCTTCAAAAGGCTGTAATAGGTATAAAAAAGAAGTACGGAAAAAACGCAGTGTTAAGGGGAATGAATTTTGAGGAGGGCGCTACCGCCATAGAAAGAAACGGGCAGGTCGGCGGACACAAGGCTTAAAACAGGCTGACGGGAAAAATAACCTCTTAGAGCTTGTTCTCATAAAATCAAGGGGGAAAACGGTTATGGAACAGGTAAGAAAAAAATACGGAGATATAATATTTATGCCCCGTCCCGCATCTCAAAGGCACATACCTATGTCGCAGATCAATCGGGCGGCGCAGTTTGCGTCCTTTGCCGCACTTTCGGGGTATGAGGATGCGGTAAAGGAGGAGGGAAGGCGCACCGAATGCAGATTGGAGCTTGACGAGGACAGGCAGAACAGATTAAACGTAATCATTATGCGCTTGTCGGAATGTGACCAACGACCGTTTTTGCAGGTGACCTATTTTTGTCCCGATAAAAACAAAAGCGGCGGCAAATATATTACTGTTTTGGGGAATTTCAGAAGGATTGAGGAGGAAACTGCGGAGCTGATTTTTACCGACGGCAGGAGAGTGCCTGTCTTGGATATTTATGACATAGAGGGGGATTTGGAGTGAAGCACCGTATATTTTCCGCTTTAAGAACTTGTTCTCATAGGAATGGTGCGCA
>CANEHP010000189.1 GCA_947427325.1 uncultured Clostridia bacterium
TCAATGAGTGGGCGGAACGGGTCAGCCCGATCAAAGCGGCACAACCACAAACAGCAGTGCCGATACAGCAGATAAAATTAAGGAAACAGAGACGTCTAAAGATACAAGCGGTTCTTCTGAGAATCCCGATGAAACAATCAACAGCGAACAAACAGCTGTAACAGCCAACCTTCCCGTTTCCTCCAATAAAGATAACTGGGCGCTTTATGTTATAGGAAATGACAATCCGCTGCCCAATGATTTTACCGTTGAAGTAAAAACCGTAGCAGGCGAAAGAACATTGGATAAACGCTGTGCCGATTATGCAATTCAAATGCTTAATGACGCAAAAAGTCAAGGGGTGGGCTTATATGTAACATCAGCCTACAGAAGCATACAGTATCAGGCGGATAACCTGCAAAATTACATAAGCAGGCTTATGGCTCAAGGATATACCAAGGAGGAGGCAACCAAGCAGGCGCATAAGGAAATTGCGCTGCCGGGGCACAGCGAGCATAATGCGGGACTTGCCATGGATATTGTTTCGAACGACTATTGGTCAAATCACAGTGATTTGGACGAAAGCTTCGACAAATTGCCGCAGTATGAATGGCTTATAAATAATTCTTGGAAATACGGATTTATTCTAAGCTATCCGAAAGGCAAGGAGGATATAACGGGTTTTATTTACGAGCCTTGGCATTATCGCTTTGTAGGCTTGGAGCATGCAAAGAAAATTCATGAAGTGTATGAAGCTACAGGAGAATTCCTTACCGTAAATGAATATATAGAACAGTATTTTTCCGGCTGACGGAAGGAACAAAAAACAGTTCATTGAGAGCGACAAAAGTCACTCTCAAATTTTTTTCATGTTTTCCCCAACCTTTCTCTTAAAATATTTGTCTATATTACAGCGCTGAAAATTTGAAAGCTTTCATATTGAAAATCAGAAAGGACAGCTTAATGTATCAGAATCAGAACGATGAAACTTTGGTGATGCTTACCTTGGCAGGAGAACAAAATGCTTATGCGGCTCTTGTTGCACGTTATGAAAAAGCGGTTGTGGCGTCTGCCGTTTCGGTGACTCATAATGTCAATATGGCGGAGGATTCGGCTCAGGATGCATTTATTACCGCTTGGATAAAGCTCAATATGCTGCGTGAGCCGGGTAAGTTCGGAGCATGGGTCTGCCGTATTGCCAAAAACTGCGCCAAAAATACGGTAATGCGTTTTCAAAGCTTTATCAGCCTTGATGACGGGGAAAAGCCTGTTGCCGATATTGCCGACAGCAAACAGCCAAACCCTGGAGATACCTATGAGCTGTCCGAGGAAAAAGAACTGCTCCATGAAAGTATCGGCAAGCTGCCCGAAAAGGTAAGGCGGATAATAGATCTGCACTACTTTAAGGATTTGTCGGTATCGGAAATAGCTTTGAAAATGGGTATTTCCGAGGGTACGGTAAAATGGCAGCTTCATGAGGGCAGAAAGCGTATCAGAAAGGAACTTTGCGCAATGAATGAAGAATATAACGACACATTGGTACAGCGGGTCATGAAGAAGGTTGAGGAATTGAAGCTGTGGCAGTATAAAAACAGCAAGAACGGCTTTGAAAAGGTGTATAAGGAGGTTTTGAAGGAGGTCGAGGAGCTGCCCGAAAGCATGGACAAGTATCACGCTTTGGCTGATGTCTTGTTAAGGGGCTGGTGGTGGATAAGCGGCGAAAAAAACGACGCTTTGTTTGAGCGTATACGCGATGCTGCCGAAAAAGGGAAGAACGACGAGGTTATGAAGTTTATTGCCGCCAAAGAGGACAGCAAGCTTTACGGCGGCGCAAAAATTAAATTTATCAGAGAAACACAAATTCCACGTCTTGAAAAATCGGGTTTTGTCAAAGCCCTTGCCGCAGAATGGTCATGGTTAGCCTATACATATTTTGAGGAGGGACAGTCCGAAAAAGGCTTTGAGGCTTACGAAAAGGGTATTGAAGTGGTTAAGCCATCGGATCTGTATTACTCTTATATGAAAAATTGCATAAAAGCGGAGAAAATGAATGTAGAGGAGTACAAGGACAAGGATTACAACAAGTATATGCTGTTGGCTGCCGCCGAGGAATATCACTTTATTGACGGCAAGCCAAAACGCTGGAACAGAAACAGTCACAGCAGGGGAGGGCTTTACTCTTACGGCTCTGATACCGATGACAGACTTTTGTTCGACGCCTCGCGCTGTGACGGAATGTTTACGGCAGAGGGACTGAAAGCCGGTGAAAAGTACATCGGTTCTGACGGCACTGTGCTTGAGTTTACAAGCGATAATGTTTCGGTAACAACTCCCTGCGGCGATTTTGAGGGTTGCGTATTGTGGACGACAAAGCATAAACATTCGGTATTCAAAGCTTATTACAAAGAGGGCGTGGGTATCGTTAAAGCAGAGAAAACCTTTAACGGCTTTACCGAAACCAGATTGCTCAGATCCTATGAGGTAAAAGGCGGAGAGGGTGTGATACCGTTCTTTAAGGGCAATAGGTGGGTTTATACGGCAAATTATGCTCCCGATGTAATAAATACCCAGTCAGAATATGCGGTAGAATATTGTGATAATAAAACCGCAATTATGTCTTGCTTTGGCAGTGTTGAACGCATCAGATATGATGAAAATTCATGGGTAGATATGATCTCTCGGATCAGAAGTGAATATTGGGTCAAATCAGGGGATAATGAAGACACAATAGCCGATGTAAGCTATCCTGTTGAGAGAGCAAGGCTTCTTGCAAAAACGCCTGTGGAAAAAGCTCATACCAAAGCCGCTTGTTCCGTTGCGGAGCGCATAATGAAAACCGATCCGACAATAAATCCCGAATACACGGAAACGGGACATTGGAATTTTTTCCGCAGGCTCGTTATATACAGGAAAGAGGATAAGATCCTTTCGGAAGAAGATTTTCGTTGGGATTTTGAGTGGAAGAGTATGGGCGGCGGACTTGCAGATCCTATGTATCCTTTGCTGTTTAATCACATATACGGCATTTTGCAGGACGCTGTGGGATGCTTATGGTGCGAAAAATGGAAAGACGGATATAAAGACACCATAAACAACAATCCTTGGGAAGGCATCTTTGCCAAGACAGAAATTCTTTGCGAAAATGTCGATACTGTCGAAACAAAGGCGGGCGTTTTTGAAAACTGCTTAAAGCTTATTCTTGATATCGGAAAGTATGGAGAATATGTAGAATACAGGAGCGGTAAGAAAGAGTATTATTTTGCTCCGAATATCGGCATTGTAAAAACTGTCAACCATTACTGTGATGATATTCTTACAAGCGTATATGAGCTTACGGAGTATGCGGGTACGGGAGAGGGATATATGCCGGTTTCCGACGGATTAGTCCGCAAATATGAGGCGGTAGGGTTTACCGACGGTTATGTGGCGGGAGCGGAGTATACTTATGCCGCTGACGATGATGGACAGGTGTATATTTTCGAGGACAATTTGGGCGTAAGAATAAAACCGCAAGAATATGCCGTTTACCCCTCTACTTGCGGCGAGGAGCTTGAAGAAAAGCTATGGGAAGAGGGAAGGCGGGACATGGGTAATCTTAAGCATGACATTCTTGATGAAAGCCGTCTGCGGCACGATATCAACAGCTTTAATCTCTTTCTTCGCTTTTTGAACCAAAACGACAGGAGCTGGTATGTTCCCGAAAGGAAAACGGCGCAGTCTAAGCATAAAATGCGCATGTTTGAAAGTTTTGGGGAAAATGATGGCGAAGTTCCAAAAGCGTGGCTTGGAGCTTATGCGTGGCAGTGCCTTTTAACAGCGTGTTCTATGTTTGGAAGCGGAAACAGAGAGGAAGGATATTTGTATCTTGACCGTTCCCTTGAGCTGCTTAAAAAGTGGGACGATATTCCCGACGGTGAGCTTCTGGAAACGGGAAACAAGTTCATATTCGGCGGTATCAAGGTCATTAAAGGCAATTCAGATATTATCGTACTTCCAAATGGCACCAAGGAGGTAATAAGAGAGACAGGATATTGCTTTATGATAGATGGTGTGGATGCGTATGACGGAATGACTGCTGTTCATGGCTGGGAATGGTTTGACAGTGTAAGGGACGAGGAGAGGTTTAAGAAGGCGATTGAGAGAGCTAAAAAGTTTATTAAATAGGCGATTCGACACAGACTGTAATTATTGCGGAAGAGCAGCGATATTAAAAATCGCTGCTCTTTTGGTTATGATTTTTAAAGTCTGTAAATTGATTTTTTCTTAATGTGACAATGT
>CANEHP010000190.1 GCA_947427325.1 uncultured Clostridia bacterium
CGCCGCAAAGCGAAAACACTGTTAATAAATCCATTACGATTTCCGGAGTAGAACCAGTATCAGCTGTTTTCTTGACATTTTCTTTTTAATATAGTAAAATTAGCATAGTGTGCTGTCCCGCTCAAAAATAAAATATCTGCTTGCCCTTTTTCCCATACGCTTCGTTGTCGTCCTCGACTTGCGCCGGCAAGCCTTCGTCCTCCGCCTTGCATATGGAAAAAATTGCTGCGCATCTTATTTCATTTTTGAGCGGGACACCACAATAGTCATAAAGCAATCAAAAATATAATCTAAATAAAGTGCTTTTTGCCGAAAGGATATGCCATGGAAAACGGAGCGGTCGCTTATAAATGCCCAAGCTGCAATGCGGGACTTGTATTTAATCCGAAAAGCGGAGGCTTTGACTGTGAATATTGCGGCGGACATTTTACACAGGAGGAGCTGGAGTTTATTGCGGCTTCCTCTGTGGAGGGCATTCCCGACGCCTATTCCGAGGAGGAGCTGAAGGAATACGAAGCGGAAGCGGAAAGGATATCGAATACCGAGCTTTCGGATCGGGAAAAATACGGGGATCATCGGAAAAACGAGGAGGAAAACCGTACTTTTGCGGAAAAAAACAGGCTCTATATCTGTCCCGCCTGCGGTGCGGAAATTATAACCGAGTCGGAGTTATCCGCAACGGCGATATGTCACTACTGCCACAGCCCCGTAGTGCTTTCGGGAAGGCTTGAGGGCGAATACTGCCCGGATATGCTTATTCCCTTCAAAAAAACCAAGGAGGACGCATTACGGGGCTTCAGGGATTGGACGAAAAAATATAAATTCTTTCTGGCAAAGGGCTTCGGCGCACCCGAAAGCCTTGAAAAGCTGCAAGGGATATATGTTCCCTTTTGGCTTACCGACTGCATAACCGAAGGTACGCTGGTGGCAGAGTGCTATAAGAACGTCGGCTCGGTCAGAAGCGGCGATTACATAATCAATACCGAAAAGAAATATACAGTGGTAAGACAGGGTACTCTCGAATTTTCAAAGATCCCCGCCGACGGCTCTATGAAGGCGGACGACGCACTTATGGAAAGCATTGAGCCTTTTAACTACGACGAGCTGATCGACTTTAAAATGTCCTATTTATCGGGTCACAATGCGGAAAAATACGATGTTTCCAAGGAAACGGTCTATCCCCGAATAGATTCAAGGGCAGTTCAGCAGACAAAAGCGGAGTTTAACAATACTATAAAGGGCTACAGCCGAAAAGTCGTAAAAAACGAGGGCTACAGAGTTAAGGGCGTAAGGTGGAAGTACGTAATGCTTCCTCTGTGGTTTTTGTCCTACAAGTATAAGGATAAATACTATTATTACGCCATGAACGGACAGACGGGAAAGTTCGGCGGCACGCTGCCCGTAAATAAGCTTAAGCTTGCATTGATGAGTTTTGGAATCCCCCTCTTAGCCGCTGCCGCAGTTACCTTAATCGGAATATTTTTATGAAAGGGCGGAATAAAGCTGTGAAAAAGGTATTTACTCTTGTATTTGTGCTTTTAACGTTTATTTTCGCCCTTCCGTCCCATATCGGCGCAGAAGGGGCGATTGGCGCTGTGATCGACATAGGCAGCCATCTTACCGCCGAAGAAAATAAAAGAGTAACGGCAAAGGCGCAGAGCGCAGCCTTGGAAACAGGCATAAACGTAATAATATACGTTTGTGACGATGTGGGCATTGACAAAAGCGACTACGGCGTTATGGACCATGCCGATGTAACATACGAAGATCTTTGCGGCAAAAATACCGACGGCGTTCTTTTGCTGATAAATCTTGACAACAAATTCGATTATATTTCCACCAGCGGCGCTGCCATAAACTATTTCAGCGATTACCGCATTGACAGAATGTTTGATATGTTCTGGGACGATCTGACGGCGCAAAGGTATGCCGACGCCGCCTGCGGTTTTGTGGATTCCGTTTTATTTTATTACAGTCAGGGAAAAGCCAATCATCAGACGGAAATTGCGGGAAAAGAAGTGGACGCCGAGGATTTTTTCATTCTGCTGCTTGGTCCAATGATTGTTGCCATCGTTATAGGAATCGTCATTTACTTTGCAAATCAAAAAAAATATAGGCTTCAAAAGGCTTCCACCAAGGAATATATAGTAAACGGTTCTCTGCTGCTAAATCAGCAGACGGACACCTATGTAAAAACGATAGTAAACAGAGTCTACTCTCCCAGAAATACGGGAAGCAGCGGAGGCGGAGGCGGTAGCTCCCACAGCTCCACCCATTATTCCGGCGGCGGCGGAAGGCATGGCGGCGGAGGAAGGCACAGGTAGATCATGTATATTTCAAAGCAGCCCTTTGAGTAAATTTTTATAATAAAAATCCAACCGAATTTTTGACGGAGAAAATTATGAAAATGAAAATCAAAAGCACACTTGCCTTAATTATATCGGCGGCTCTTGCATTAACAGGCTGTTCAAGCAGCGAGCCTGCCGTAATTCCGCCCGATGAGCCGAGTACATCTGCGCCCTTTGAGGAAACGGACATAACGGAAATTACCTCCGGCATAACCTCGGCAGTTACCGCCGCAGTTTCGGTTACGGAGCAGTGGGCGGCAAGCGAAAGCAAAGAAGCGGAAGTCTCCGATACGGAAAAAGCGCAAACTTCCGACAAGCAGCCCGGCGGCGGTTCAAGCGGCGGCTCAGGCGGCAATTCCGACGGCGGTTCGGGGAATAATTCGGGAAGCGGTCAAGGAGGAAATTCCGGCGGTTCAAACAACGGATCTTCCGGCGGCTCCGGCAGCGGAAACGGTTCTGGAAATAATTCGGGGGGCGGCTCTTTTGAAGCGGGCTGGCTTAACGGAAATACCTGGGAAAGCGGCGGAAAATACTGCGGAACTATCGAGCTTAAAATAACCAATAAAACAGGCTCGGCATTAAGCGGCTGGACAGTTTCCTTTACTGTGCCGGGCGGCTTTGAGATAGTCAACGGCTGGAACGGAAAATATTCGGTCAGCGGAACAACGGTTACGGTAAAAAACGAAAGCTATAACGGAGACTTGGCATACGGAGCAAGCGTTCAGACAGGATTTCAGTACGGCTGCTCAAGTAAGTTCACTCCTCCTTCAAATATAACGATTAACGGAAATCCCGCAGGGGGCGGCAATAACGGCGGAGGAAACGGCAATCCTCCCCCGGCTGCGGAAAAGCCCGCCGAGCCTTTGCCTGCACCTGCCGTAAACGGCTTGGTCAAGGAGCACGGAAGGCTGTCGGTAAAAGGAACTCAGTTGGTGGACAAAAACAGCAAAAATTTTCAGCTTAAGGGTATGAGCACCCACGGAATAGCCTGGTTTCCCGATTTTATCAATGAAGGAGCATTTAAAACGCTCCGTGACGACTGGAACACCAATGTGGTCAGACTGGCAATGTATACGGCGGAATACGGCGGATATTGCAGCGGAGGAGATAAGGCATATCTGAAAGGTCTTATCGATAAAGGCGTTCAGGCAGCAACTAAGCTTGGAATGTATGTAATAATAGATTGGCATATTCTGTCGGACGGCAATCCTCAGACAAATAAAGGCGAAGCAAAGATATTTTTTGATGAAATGTCGTCAAAATACAAGAATTACGACAATGTGCTTTATGAGATCTGCAACGAGCCTAACGGCGGCACTTCATGGAGCACGATAAAATCCTATGCGGAGGAGATAATTCCCGTTATAAGAAAAAACGCTCCCGATTCCGTTGTAATAGTAGGCACTCCCACATGGAGTCAGGATATCGATCAGGCTGCGGCAGATCCCTTAAAGGAAAAGAACGTAATGTACGCTCTTCACTTTTATGCTGCAACACATACGGATTGGTTAAGACAAAGGGTATCGGACTGCTATAAAAAGGGTCTGCCCTTATTTGTAACGGAATTTGGCTGCTGCGACGCTTCGGGCAGCGGCGGAAACGATTTCGGACAGACAAGACAGTGGCTTGAGCTTCTTGACCGCTGCGGAATCAGCTACTGTAACTGGAATTTGGCTAATAAGAACGAATCCTCGTCTGCGTTTAAGGAAAGCGCTTCCGCTAACGGAAACTGGAAGGAGTCCGATATGTCGGAGTCGGGTAAGTGGATTCGGAAGTGGTTCAGGGGAGAGATTTCCTGATTTGTAAGGGTTTTATGAAAAATGGCTGTAAAATAAGAACTTGTTCTCATAGGAATGGTGCGCAGATTTTCGAGCAAATTTTGT
>CANEHP010000191.1 GCA_947427325.1 uncultured Clostridia bacterium
GTGTTCACATAAAATCAGTATGCAGATTTTCGTGCATAATTTTGTTGCCTGCAAGACAAAATTTTGCAGAAATATCGTCATATTTCAAAAAATTTTAACGCAGCAGGCGGTAAAAGAGATGACAGTTGACAGTTAAGATGTGGGCTTCGCTAACGGATTTGAAATTTTAGAACTTGTTCTCATAGGAATGGTGCGCAGATTTTCGAGCAAATTTTGTGGAGGACAAGGAAAATTTCCGCAGGAATACTTGTGTATTTCAAGGAATTTTGACGCAGTCATCGGCAAAATTTGCCGAAAAGATGCGTGCCAATTTCTATGAGAACAAGTTCTTAAATCGGCAAAGCCCTTCCGCAACTGTCAGCTATCAACTGTAAGCCTTCAATTTTTTCAGCGGAACGTTGTCCCGTCGAGAAACAGTATAACATATATCAGCCCGTTTCATCATCTACAATAAATTCAACTCGGACTACCGTGCCTTTATTGGCGGTTGTTCCCGCTTCAACGGACTGGCTTATCGCCTTTGCCTTGCTGTTTTCCACTGCGCCTCCCGACAAGCTTATGTTAAATCCTGCCGAGGTCAGCGCATTATTCGCCTGATCCACGGTCATGCCTATTACATTAGGCACAAGGGAGGTTTTTATTTCACTTTCGTCCATATACACAACAACTGTTCCGCCTTTGGGAATGGTTAAGCTTGCGCCCGGTACCGTGCTTGTAACCGTTCCGTGTTCATCTCCAACAATTTCGTATTTCAATCCGCTGGAGTTAAGGGAAGATATTGCCGCCAAGCCGTCCATACCCAGTACATAAGGCACTGTGGTATCCTGTGCCGCCAATTCCTCTGCGGTGTATTGAGGATAAATGCCCACGTTTTCAAGGCATTCGCTGAATACCGCCGAAATAACAGGCGCAGCAACGGCGCTTCCGTAATATTTGCCGTTAGTGGGTTCGTCAACCATTACAAGCATAATGATTTCGGGATCGTCTGCGGGGGTAAAGCAGCACATACTTCCCACATATCTCATATTAGCGGAAGAATATTCGTCGAGCTTTTCCGATGTGCCGCTCTTTCCGCCAATTCTGAAGCCTTGAATATATGCGTTTGAGCCGCCGTTGTTTTCTACCACGTTTTCAAGCATCGTTCGCATAGACGCACTGGTTTCCTCGCTGATGACCTGCCGCTTAACCTCGGTGGCGTTGGTTTTAACGACATTCCCCGTAGAATCGACAATTTTGTCCACAACATGAGGAGTGACAAGATAGCCGCCGTTTATTGCCGCCGCATAAGCGGTTATCATCTGTATGGGGGTAATTTTGTTGGTTTGACCGAAGGCGGAGCTGGCAAGCTCAACAGTTCCCATTCTGTCATAGTCCACATAAAGAGATCTTGCTTCGCCGGGAAGGTCTATTCCCGTTCTGTCGGTAAGCCCAAAGGCTTCAAAGTAATTTGTAAAGTTTCTCGCACCTAAAAGATTGCCTATGGCAATAAAGGAAGGGTTACAGGACTTTATCAGTGCGTTCTGCAAATCCATAGTACCATGACCCCCTGCATTCCAGCAGCTTATATGCACTCCCGAAACATAAGCTCCTCCCACGCAGTTAGCCACGACAGTGTCGGGTGTGAGCAGTTGCTCCTCCAATGCGGAAGCGGCAGTAACTACCTTAAATACCGAGCCGGGAATATACAGCTCTCCGATCGCCTTGTTATTCCACTGACGGTTGCTAAGCTCCTCCTTCTTTTCTTTAAGAAGCTTGGTAATTTCCTCCTCGGTATGACCGCTTTCACCTTTTACGGTTTCTTCATATTCGTTATATTTCGCCTGAAAATAGTCGGAAAGCTCGCCGGGCTTGTTAAGATTGAAGGTCGGAGCGGTCGCCATCGCCAAAATCGCCCCCGTCTTTGCGTTCATAATAATTCCGCAGGCACGGTTTTGCACCTTATGCTGCGTTAATGCCAGCTCAAGATTTTTTTCAAGGCTGTACTGTAAAACCTCGTCAATGGTAAGGTACAGGCTGTTTCCGTTTTGAGCGTCATAGCGGGTTTCATAGTCGTAAGGCATAGCCTTTCCGTTAGCGTCACGGGCGGTGACTATCTTTCCGTCAACGCCCTGCAAATACTCATCGTAATAAGCTTCTACGCCCAAAACTCCGTTTCCGTCATAGTTGACAAAGCCTATAACCGACGCAGCCAGGCTTTCGTTAGGGTATTCACGCTTGGTGTTTTCAACGGTATAAACGGAATATGTAGCCAATTTATTGTTTATCCTAAACCGGCTTACTGCGTCCTTAACCTCCTTATCCACCTTTGTTTTAACGGTATAGTAGCGCAATTCCGTTTTGCCGCAGGCTTCCATAAGCTCGTTGTAATCAACGCCGCAGATCTCCGAAAGGGTTTTGCAGATCTCCTCTTTTTTCTCACTATCAAATTTATTTATATCGGAAGGGTTGATTATTACATCCCATACCGTAGAACTTTGAGCCAAAACCTTCCCCTTGGAATCATATATCGTTCCTCGGTTGGCGTTTATGGTAAAGCTGTCTAATTGCTGATTGTTTGCTTTTGATCTGTAATATTCCGATTTTACCACCGATATGTTAAAAAGATTAAAGCAAATATAGACGGTAACAGCGACAACGCTTAAAAATACCGCTATATTAACGCGCCTTTTCATTTTGTTGGTTGGCAGGTTAGACATACAAGCGACCTTTCTTTTTTAGAACTTTTTTATGCCGATCTTTTTTAAACTGACGCAATACCCGCAGTTTTAAAAGGGATTGGTATTATATATATCTTTTCGGCAAAGCCCGCTAAGACGGGTTATTAATCAAATACGGCTGCGTTCTTCCGCCCGAAAAGCTGGGCAAAAGTGCGCAGCCGTATTTGAATTCTGAAAATCGTGCTGTCAATAAAACTATGATGTTTTTCAGTATCTTTATTTCTTGTCCTGAAATATTATATTGTTTAAAAAGCTCAAATATTCCGTTTTATTTGGCATTTCCTCTACCCCAATCAAAAGCCGAGATACTCTGCCGCACTGTCTGCCCAGTTTTTAAGCTGCTTAAACACATTAGTTTCTCTGCCTGCGCTTTGAACTATTGTTTTATCGTAAACCGTAATGTATTTAACCTGCGTCTTGGCGGTTTTTTGAAGCCCCAGGCTGTTGACGGCAATTTCGTCAACTTTACTTAAGGTCACCAAATTTCCAAGCTCTGTCTGAAGTCTGGTGTTTTCCTTTTTCGCCTCTGCCAACTGAGCTGACGATGTGCCGATATCGGCAGAAAGCTCGGATATGGTTGCCTTAGCCGTTACAAAAAGCAGTGCCACAACAACGGCGACTGCCGTAAAAATAACGGTTTTGAACCAAGCTCCGCTTCTTGCGGCAGATGTTTTGTGAATTTTTATGTTGTCCTCGGAACGGGGTTGAAGGGGCTTTTTTTCTTTTTTAACAGCAGTGTCAAAAGTTGAAAAATCATAAGCTGAGCTTGTTTTGTTATAAGCGTACATTTTTTCCATCCTTCCGTTTAGGTAACGCCTCTGCCGATGTTTAGCCGACTGCTGACGTTACTTTAGCTTGTCCGAAAAACACATTTTACATAGTATCGCCGTTTGCAGGCATTTATTATGTACCAAAGACAATCAATACACTTTAAATTGCCGTATATTCGGCGAAATATACCAAACTGCCTGTTTTCGGATATGACTTAAACTATTTTTTCTATTATCCTTAATTTTGCGCTTCTGCTTCGAGGGTTCTCCTTCAGCTCTTCTTCAGAGGCTATAATCGGCTTTTTGTTAACAAGCTCTCCCTTTGGCGTTCTTCCGCATACGCATACGGGAAAATCGGGAGGACAGATACAGCCCGTACAATATTCCTTAAAGGCATTCTTCACTATTCTGTCCTCTAAGGAGTGAAATGTGATTACTGCCATTCGCCCGCCTCTGCTTAACAGCTCAAACCCGTCTTTTAAACCTATTTCAAGCACTTCAAGCTCTCTGTTCACTTCAATTCTTATTGCCTGAAAGGTCTTTCTGCAAGGATTTTTTTCATTTCTCACCTTTGCGGGTACATTCCTTCTTATAATTTCGGCTAATTGGGAGGTGGTTTCTATGGGCGATTGTTCTCTTGCTTTTAAAATGCCCTTGACAATACTTTGAGCAAATTTTTCCTCGCCGTAATTCTGTAGAATCCGCACAAGCTCCCTCG
>CANEHP010000192.1 GCA_947427325.1 uncultured Clostridia bacterium
AATCAGTCAAAAATGAAAAAGGGCGGACTGATGAAAACCCTTATCGACCTTGACAATGCTTCCTGTCTTGAAATCGCCGTAAATAACGGCTGGTTAAAGCAGCCGAAAAAGCGGGACGAGATGATAAAGTATGCCGTGGATAACGAAAAGACCGAGTGTGCGGCTTTTTTGCTTGATTTCAAAAACCGCACTGCCGATTTAAAGGCGGAAAATGAAAGAGCCGAAAAGAAAGCGCAGCGGGAATTAAACGTAGACCCCAATTCTCTTTCCTCACTCAAAAGAAACTGGAGCTTTAAAAAGAAGAAAAACGGCACTCTGATAATCACGGGCTATAAGGGCAGCAGCACGGTAATTGAAGTACCTCAAAAAATAGGCGAGGACAAGGTAACGGAAATAGCGGATTGGGCGCTTTCTCCATTCGCCGACAGAATAAAAGAGCCTACCAGGCAATTCCGCACAACTATAAGAAAAATTATACTTCCCAACGGAATAAAAACAATAGGAGAAGACGCATTCTGCGGCATGGAGTCACTGGAAAGCGTAAATATCCCCAAAAGCGTAAGAACCATCGGAGAAAACGCATTTACCGACTGTTATAAGCTGAAATCCGTAATCGTACCCGAAGGGGTTAAGGATATCGGCGATAACGCATTCAGTATGCTTCACGACAGAGGCGAGCTGGAATATGTCGAGCTGCCCAGCACTTTAAAAATATTCAGCGAAAAATGCCGATGGTGGAGACCGTACCTTTTTAACAGCCGAATGACCCCCAAGCTGGTGGTTGCCGTTCCCCATGCTCTCCATGTGGAGGAGTTTTGCGAGCATAACGAAATCAAATTTGTATATAAGGAGAATAAGTAGTGCTTTACGAAGCTGAAACGATGGGAAGTCTGGAGCGGGCGGTTGTTTCGGAAACTGCCGAAAAGGCTGTAAGCGTTTATAAGGAATCGGTCAAAAGCTCATTTTCCGCTTATGCTTTGGGAATAGCCTGTCTGTATAGGGGACTTGATATGGTAAAGGCGCTTGTGGAATGCGGCGCAGATTTTCGGTATCCCGATGAAGCGGCTGCGGCCGTTGATGAAGAAAGCGGATTTTCCTTTTACAGATACACAAAAAGCGGCAAGTTTAAGCCCGATTTTTCCCTGATGATAATGGGAAATCTCGAAGGCACGGATCAAAGCTTTAAGCCAATAAAGGGAATCAAAAAGCTCTCTGCTTCACAGCGGGCCGAAATTCTCGATTATCTTTGCAATAACGCCGAAAAAACGGGCTTTTCCGCATATAAGATACTGTATTTTTCAATACGGGACGGAAACGAAAAATTTTACAATATCCTAAAAAAATACCAAATTCGTATTCCGAGAGAATCAAGGTGGATATTTAAAAACGCCTCAAATTTTGCGGGAAATATGGACTGCGAAAAATTCATGAAGGTATTCGGAATGATAGCCCGAGAGCTTGAGGACGAGAAAATCAGGGGGAATATGACCTTTTACGGCACATATCTTGAAAGGGTGCTTTCCCCCGAAAGCTTTAGGTTTATTCTTGAGCATTTTGACAGAGCGAGTATGAACCAAACAAAGATACTGAAAAAGCTGATTGATAAAGAGGCGGTTTCCTGCCTTGCCATAGCCGCAGAGGAGGGCTGGCTCAAGCTGCCCCGCAAGCGTGACGAGATGATACGGTACGCCACGGACAGCGGTAAACCTGAAAGTACGGCATGGCTGCTTGAATTTAAAAACCGCACCGCCGACCTTAAAGCGGAGCGGGAAAAGGCGGATAAAAAGCTTATGCGGGAGCTTAACGCAGATCCAAATTCCCCTTCCGAATTAAAAAAGCTGTGGAAATTTCAAAAAAGAGAGGATGGCACAATAATTATCGAGGGGTACAAGGGCAGCCGAACGGAGATAACCGTTCCCGAAAAAATCGGAGAGGACAGGGTTACGGAGATAGGCGAGTACGCTTTTTCTCCCGACGCCAAAGGGATAAGGGAAGAACAGCGCAATGTGAGAAAAGCCCTTACCAAGGTAACATTGCCCGATACCGTTGTAAAAATCGGGGAATTTGCATTTTTTAAGTGCCAAGCCTTGAAGCAGGTCAATATTCCCGATAAGCTTACCGAAATAAGCAAGGGGATGCTTGACATTACGGGAATTGAGAATATAATTATAGACGGGAATATTAAGAAAATCGGAGGGGTGGCATTTTACGGCTGCCGCAACCTGAAATCTGTAAAGCTTTGCGAGGGCGTTGCCGAAATAGCCGAGTCGGCATTTTACTTCTGCGCAAATTTGGAAACCCTTGAGCTGCCTCGCTCGATTCAAAAAATAGCCGATTTCTCCATGCCCGACAATCCCTTTCACGGCTGCCGCAAGCTTACCGCCCTACTTTATAAAGGTTCTTATGCGGAACAATACTGTGAAAGGAATAAAATAAATTATAAGTATATTTATGACGAAAAGTAATATATAAGACGGCATCGCACAAGCAATGCTTTTCAGCCCGGTGCAGTGCCGTTTACGGAAGGGGACAAGCCATATGAATATCAAACAGGCAAAGGAAGATATTAAAAACGCCGTTTCCGCCTATCTCACAAAGGATAGGTTCGGAAACTTTGTGATACCTATTGAAAAACAGCGTCCGATTTTTCTTATGGGCGCACCGGGCATAGGCAAAACCGCAATTATGGAGCAGATAGCCCAAGAACTGCAAATCGGCTTAGTCAGCTACTCTATGACTCACCACACAAGACAGTCGGCTCTGGGTCTGCCCTTTATAGTGAAAAAGAATTACGGCGGCGAGGAATACAGCGTAAGCGAATACACCATGAGCGAGATCATAGCCTCGGTTTACGACATTATCGAATGTACCGACGTTAAGGAGGGAATCCTGTTTCTTGACGAAATAAACTGCGTTTCCGAAACCCTTGCCCCCGCCATGCTTCAATTTTTGCAGTACAAAACCTTCGGCAGACACTCCGTTCCAAAGGGCTGGATAGTAGTTACCGCAGGAAATCCGCCCGAATACAACAATTCCGTTCGTGAATTTGACATAGTAACATGGGACAGATTAAAGAGAATAGACGTGGAAGCGGATTACGAGGTATGGAAGGAGTACGCTTACGCCAAAAGCACCCACCCCGCCGTCACTACATATTTGGATATTAAAAAATCCGATTTTTATAAAATAGAAACTACGGTGGACGGAAAAAGCTTTGTTACCGCCAGAGGCTGGAGCGATCTTTCCGATATGATAAAGCTGTATGAGGAAAAGGGATTTCCCGTTACCGAGCAGCTTGTTTCGCAGTATTTGCAGAATAAGAAAATAGCAAAGGGTTTTGCGGTATACTACGATTTGTTCAGGAAGTATCAGTCCGACTATCAGGTGGATAAAATAATGGAGGGCAAGGCAGGAAGCGAGATAACGGAACGTGCCGGGGCTGCCAAATTTGATGAAAGACTGTCGCTTTTAGGTCTGATAGTGGACGGCATTATCGGAAAAACACGTGATATATTCGGTTTGGACGGCGCAGCCTCCGAGCTTATGGAATGCTTGAAGCTGATAAAATACGACCTTACCCTTGACCCGAATCCCGAAACCTCCGTAAAACGGCAGATCGAAGCCAAGGAAAAGGAGATCAAAACAAGCAAAATGGCGGGCAAGCTGTCCGACGACCGCAAATATGTACTCGATCTCACCATAACTTATTTAAATGAGCAGTCGGAGGAGCTGGCGAAAAAGGAAATCACTGCATCGGACGCCGCATTTAAGCTGTTAAAGTCGGACTTTGACAAACGAAAAAAGGCTCTCTCCAAAAAAGCCGCCGAGGTTGGAGAGAACCTTGCAAATGTATTTAAATTCTGCGAAGGAGCTTTCGGCGGAGGAAGCCAAGAGCTGTTGATTTTGGTCACGGAGCTTACCGTAAGCAATTACTGCGCTCATTTTATCGGAAAATACGGCTGCGACGAGTATTTTAAGCACAACAAGGATATGCTGTTCTTTGAGAGAAAGAAGGATATTTTAAGGGAGATTGAAGATCTTAATTGATGGATCGATTGACGGATCGATTGACGAATCGCATCTAAGAACTTGTTCTCATAGAAATTGGCACGCATCTTTTCGGCAAATTTTGCC
>CANEHP010000193.1 GCA_947427325.1 uncultured Clostridia bacterium
AATATTTTGAAATCCACTTCGTATGAGAGATTCTAACGCGAATCCTCCTACTCCACCTAAACCAATTAGTAATACTGACATATTTTCTATTTTTTCTAATGCCTTTTTGTCAATTAATTGTAGTGTTCTATCATTCATTTTTATCAGCTCCCTTTTTATATAGTATATCACGTTATCCCTCAAAAAGCAAGAAAAAATTACCTTCCACCCGCCTTTCCAAAAAGTTCAGCCTTATAAGGCGGCGTAGTCACACAAAGGCAGTATCTTTCGTTACCGCATTTATAGAGGCACATTCCCCTGTACGGATATTGGATAATTTTGTATTCGGAAGGCTCTAATTGGAGTGCGTCCATATAAAAGGTACTGTCCACAGTTCCCACATTAAAAAGAAACTGGTGCGTAGGAATGGCAAACAGCGGCTTGGTCAGTTCTCGAACATTTTAGGTTAGGAAGTCCTCAATATTTTGGCTTGCATGGATTACTGCCGATTCCTTTTTACGAACACGTTTCATAAAGTTTCTGATGTATTCTACAGCCGTGAGATTGGATAAAAACAAATAAAACTCGTCCACGCTTGCAACCGTATTTCCTTTGGTGAGAAGCTGCTCCGACATATACGAAAGGACATTGAACAGCAGCGCATTTCTGATATTTTTGCTTGCCTGAAGCAGTCCTTTTACACCGAAAGTTACAAAATTATCGTCGGTAATATTTGTGTGTCCGTCAAAAAATTTGCTCTCCGCCCCCTTGCAAAGCGAATGCAAGCCAGGACAAATATTTTGCAGAGTTTCGGCAGTATAAAGGTTCTTCTGCTTTGGGTTATACCCCTGATATTCCGCTTCTATGAGCGCATAAAAATCCGAAAGAATGGGATAATCGGCAGGCTTCAAAGCGCTCCAATAGGTGTCATCGCTGATACCAAAATTATCGTAAAGCTTTATCAGGAGCAGCTCTATCGTATCGATTTCACGGTCGGTAAAATCCTTGTATGTGCGGAAAAAATCACGCAGAAAGCTGATATGTTGAGATAACTTTGTTTTGCATTTAAAGGCTTGCGGAGCGTCCTCATCGGTGTTGCTCCCATCGTCCCATGTTTTTGGTTCGAGTACATTTATGATGTATTCCCCCGACATCAGATCTATAAAACAGCCGCCGAGATTAAGCGTCAAGTTTACCTACTCGGTTTCGGGGTCAAGCGAAATTATCCTCTTGACTTTTTCTCTCAAATTTGTTAAAATAAGCTTGAGAAGATATGATTTCCCCTGTCCGCTGTTGCCGATAATTAAGGCATTTGAATTGGTCTTATCGTCATCAAGCTTATCAAAGTCAACGATAATGTTTCTTCAATACCCAATTTTTTAAGAATATATATTGTTCTCTCTAACGTCTTCTTATCTACTGAAATTCACTAAAATAAGGCGTTTGAGTCATTCTTGGTTGATTTATATTCAGTGATATAAAGTTATGTTATTCATATTTTTAGTGAAATTTGTTTTTTGAATTTTTAGCGTTATTTTGATTAGAAGTTGACTTTTTAATGCTGCTTGGTATAATGAATATGCGGTATTTTTACTAATATGAAATGAAATTTAGGGAGTGATATCAATAGAAGGACATAAGGTAATTTTAAATGACTTTCTTAACCTTATAAGAAGTGAAAATATTACAAGCATACTTGATGCAGGAAGCGGAAAGACAAGTCTTTCAATAATTACAAATGCGTTTCCAAATACACATATTGATGCTATCATTTTTCCTGGAGATATAAGGAAAATAAACTCTATAAGAGAAATTACAGTTTAAAATAAAAATATTAGCTTAATTGAAAAAGACATTTGCCATGATATTGTTAGCAAAGAATATTATGCAGTCATAGCACACTTGCTTCTTGGAGAAGCTATGAAATTCGGCAATAAGTTTGATGTCTTACTTGAAAAAGTAATCTCATTGAAATACAAATATTTAATTATCATTGATTACCTTGAAGACCCCACTGTAAAGGAAAATGACATCATAGAAATATGTAAAAAATATAATCTAACTATCCTCTGTCAATCATATTTTACCAATCAGAAACCACAAGCTTGGCATGATTTCATCGGAATACATAATTTTGGATATTTGATAAAACGATTATAAATTATGAAGGCAAATTCCGGTTAATCTTACAAAATACAATAACAAATGGCATAGGCAGTGCATTCTTGCTTCCGTAAACTTATTCTTTTTGTTCAAAATACACCGCCAACAGTGTTTTAATATCCTCGCCGTCATACCTTTTTGCCGAGAATCCGTTTTCGTTCAAGGTCTTTTCAATACGGTTGAGGTGGGAAAAATCTCCTTGTCCTTCATTCCCCGAATCCGCACGATCAGCAGGAATTCTCTTGCCGTAGCGGTCAAAACCTGTATCTGATCGAGGTGCGTCATATCTTTTTCGAGCAGTTTTTTGACGGCGGGATTTTCTTCCTTTTGCGATAATGCTTTGATGTGATTTTTGTTTTCCTCAAAGCTCTCACGGCTGTTTACGCAGAGTATTTCGATTTCCGTCAAGCCTTTGAGTACACTCATAAGAGAGTAGACTTTTGTCGACAGACTCGCCTCGGACATTACCGAAATATTGCCGGGCTTGATACTGAAAAAGACCGCCTCGTTTTAAGCAGGCTTGAGTGAATATTCGGTTATACCCTCTATTCCGAGGAGTTGTCGAGTACTCTGATTTTGCTGTGTTTGCTGTTTTTTTTCTGCAAATTTGCCTCATTAAAATAAATATCCCGACTGCGTTTGCAATCGGGATTGGTTTAAAATAGTCGGTCAAAATCACGTCCGCTATAAATAAATCGCCTTACCTCCATCACATCGTCAATTACTACATAAAAACCGTATAATTACCGACGTATATCCGATAATAAACGTCCTTTCTTTTCTTAGCCGAACGATGCGGCTCAAAAGACAACGGCATTTCAAGCCTCTTCAATATTGCCTTTTCTGTTTCTGCCAAAAGATTTTCCGCCGCCTGCGGATTGTTCAGGACATTGGCAATATATGCGGCAGCATCATACAAGTCTGCTTCAAAAAGCGGAAGGTAGCGCAGCTTATACATTTCTGCCCAGCCTTTTGCGCGCATTGCCGAAAACTTCCTCATGTGAAAGGCGTCTATCCGTTTCCACGGCGGCTGCGTCTGCCTCGTCTAATTTTGCTTCAATATCACCTGTCAGCTTTGAATACTGCTCAATGCTCACAACAACCATTGAACCGTAACCGTTTTTGGTAAGATATACGGGATGTCCTTCTTTTACGACACTCTCAATTTCGGGAAATTTATTTCTTAAATCGGATACAGGTCTGATTTGAATCATTTTAACCACTCCTTTTCTTATTTTGATTTTATCATAATTTTATCATAATTTTATCAAGATGTCAAGAGTGAGCATTTTAGTTTAATTTCCACCTATATTCCTGCGGCTGTTGTCTGCCACGCAAAATCCAAAAAATTGACAAGCAAAATCCAAAAGTTCAGCCTCCTGTTAAAACCGTGGAAAACTTCGGAAATTTTGTGCAAATTAAACAAAACGCAAATAATCAGCAAGGACAAAAATCCCTGCCGATTATTTTTGCATTTTAATCCTTATACTCAGCATTTCCGAAATGCTTACAATAAATTTCGCATTTGTCGGTTTTTTCTTTCTTGTTAAAACCGTTTTGCCGAGATATTGACTCAGCACCTCTTCATTCTTATTGTCCCAAGCTATTTCTATAGCCCGCCTTATGTTTGAATCCACACCGGAAGGGGCGGTTTTGAATTTTGCTGCAACGGCGGGATAAAGAGTCTTGGTAACCGAAGTTATCATCTCGTTGTTTTCCGTGCATAAAATCAAGGCATATCTTAAATACCAATAACCCTTGATGTGGGCAGGTATTCCTAACTGTCGGATAATATCCGTTGTCATTATTTCAAGATCGCTTTCCCTGTTAACTGCGGTTTCCATTTCTGTTTTCAATGTTTTCACCCGGCTTTTCTTTTTATTAATTTAATGATACCACGAATTAACTTTAAAATCAATCTTTTTATTATATTTTTT
>CANEHP010000194.1 GCA_947427325.1 uncultured Clostridia bacterium
TGGTGAATACGGTAAACGCCCCTTTCCTCTATGCCGTGCGCCCCTACCTCCTTTCTGAAGCAGGGGGAATAGCTTGTAAGCGCTTGGGGCAAGTCCTTTTCCTCCAAAAACGTATCTATAAACCTGCCGATCATGGAATGCTCGCTTGTGCCGATAAGATACAGATCCTCGCCTTCGATTTTGTACATCATATTTTCCATTTCCGCAAAGCTCATAACTCCCGTTACAACATTGCTCCTTATCATAAAGGGAGGGATAAAGTAGGTAAAGCCCCTGTCTATCATAAAGTCCCTTGCATAGCTCAGCACTGCGGAATGAAGCCTTGCAATGTCGCCCTTTAAGTAGTAAAAGCCGTTGCCGCTGGTTCTTCTTGCGCTGTCCAGGTCTATACCGTTGCGAGCCTCCATTATATCGGTGTGGTAGGGAATCTCAAAATCGGGCACTTTGGGTTCGCCGAAGCGCTCTACCTCTACATTTTCGCTGTCGTCTCTGCCAACGGGCACGCTGTGGTCAATAATATTGGGAATAACGAGCATTCTTTCACGGATTTTTGCGCCTAATTCCGCCATCCTTGCGTCAAGCTGCGCCATTTCTTCCGCCATATCGGTGACCTTTTTCTTTTCGGCTTCGGCTTCTTCCTTTTTGCCCTGTGCCATTAGAGCGCCTATTCCCTTGGAAATACTGTTGCGCTGACTTTTAAGGTAGTCCGCTCTTCCCTGACATTCTCTTTGCTGCTTGTCGAACTCTATTACCTCGTCAACCATGGGAATTTTTTCGTCCTGAAATTTTTTCCTGATATTTTCCTTTACAATATCGGGGTTTTGTCTTAAAAATTTAATGTCTATCATTTTTCTTTTCCTCTTTTTATTATTTATCGGTATTGGTATTTAGAGCCTGTCCGCCGGGATTCCAAACCTCGCCGCTGCCGATTACCCTCATAACGTCCCTTAATTCCTCTTCTGTCTTGCAGGTAATTTCAAGGGTTATTTTGTTTCTTTTTTGGGTAATCTTTACGTCCTGCCCCAAATGATCCTTTAAGCTTATCTCCGCTTCTCTGTAGAAGCCGGGTACGGGCTTGGGCTGCTTTTTTGCCGTTTTTCCCGAAGCCGCCCTGCAAAGGGATTCCGTCTGCCTTACCGACAAGCCCTCCGCCGCTATTTTGTGGGCGATCTCAAGCTGCTTTACCTCGTCCTGTACCGACAAAAGAGCCTTGCAGTGACCTTGGGACAGCTTGCCCTGCCTTGCCAGATCCTTTACCTCCTCGGGCAGTTCTAAGATGCGCATTGCGTTGGTTATGGAGGAACGGGCCTTTCCCACGCTTGATGCAATGTCCTCCTGCTTTAAGCCGTATTTCTCGGAAAGCTGCTTATAGCCGTTGGCCTCCTCGACGGGGTTCAGGTCCTCTCTTTGAAGATTTTCTATAAGAGCTATCTGCGCCGTTTCGGAATCGCTTAGCTCCATTATTCTGACAGGCACTTCCGATAAGCCCGCTATCTTTGCGGCTCTCCAGCGGCGCTCGCCCGCCACTATCTGATATGCGCCGTTTTTTTCTCTTACGGTAAGGGGCTGTATCACCCCGTGCTTGGTTATTGATTTCGCCAGCTCGTTTAGCTGTTCGGGGTCAAACTCCTTTCGGGGCTGATCCTTATTCGGCTCGATTTCTCCTATTTTAAGAGTAGTTATACCTTCCCTTGCAGCCTCTGTGCCGTCGGAAAAGTCTATAGCCTCGTCAAATATGCTGGCTAACTGTGAGCCTAATCCGCTTTTTTTCGCCATTTGGTTTTCCTTCCTTATTATCTGTTACAGCATGATATTCGCTTCCTTGCTCTTTTTAAGAACCTCCGCCGCTAATTTTTTATAAGCCTCCGCCCCTGCCGACGTCGGGTCGTAATATGTAATTGGTTCGCCGTGGCTGGGCGCTTCGGATATTTTTACGTTTCGCGGTATTTCGGTCTTAAATATCAGCTCGGGAGGGAAGCTTGCCTTTATCTGCTGCTGCACGTCCTTATTTATGGTCAGCTTTTTGTTTACCATGGTGAATACTATGCCCATAATCTGCAAGCCCTTGTTTGTGGCGGCTTTAACTCGCTTTACGCTGCTTAAAAGCTCGGCTACTCCCTCTAAGCTGTAAGGCTCGCACTGCATGGGAATTATCATTCTGTCGCAGGCGGTTATGCCGTTAAGCGCCAACACTCCCAGCGAGGGCAGGCAGTCCACCAATATAATATCGTACTTGTCCTTTATCTGCAAAAGGGCTTTTTTTAGCTGCAAGGTTTTGTTCTTTATGCTTGTAAGGCGGATCTCACCCTCGGCAAGGGTTTGCGTTGCGGGTATTATCCACACATTTTTAAAATTGGTGGAAATTACCGCCTCCTCGGGACGGATTTCCCCCATTATTACGTCGTAGGTGGTATATTTAAGCTCCCTTTTGTTCACTCCTATGCCCGTTGACGCGTTGCCCTGCGGGTCTAAGTCCACCAGCAGCACCTTTTTGCCCTTTTGTCCTATGGCGGCGGCAAGGTTAATCGCCGTGGTGGTTTTGGCAACTCCGCCCTTTTGGTTTACTATGGAAATTATTACTCCCAAATTTACCCTTCTCCTTTCGTTTTTCTTTCGATTTTCGTGTTCTTTTGCGATTTTGCGATATACTTATTGCAAATTATATTCATAATTATCAAGGCTTGAAAACTTTTCAGCCGCTGATGTAACTATTTCAGTATATCACATTATAAAGGAAAAATAAAGTAATTTGGGAAAAATAATTTACAAATTTAAAAAAACGTGTTTTATGCAGGTTTTTTTGCTTATAATTCGGACAAATTCACCAAAAAGCCGGGGGCGTTTCTCGGAAGGTTTTTTATCCTTTAAGCTGCATATTACACGTTTTCTTACAGATTTATGGGCGCAGAACAGGGTGCTTTTTTGCGCCGATTTCCGATGTTCCACGGGGAACATCCTTGTAAACCCTTTATTTAAGCGGGATTTTGACCACGCACTCCACAAAGTCCTCTGTTTTTTTCTTTGAAAAATCGCAGGGGATCCCCGCAGTCTTCATTTCATCGACGGTTTTCTTAAAGCTGTTCAGATAAAGGCTTATTGTGTTAATGGGGTCGGTTCGGCTGATAATTTTCGGCTTGGGTCTTTTTTCATCGTCAATTTTCCTTAAAAGCTCCTCAACATATCTGTCCGCCTGAACCGTATTCAGGCGGCTTATGTAAATTTCTCTTGCCGCCCCCTCCCTTCTGCCCTCGGGTATTTTTAAAATCGCCCTTGCCTGCCTTTCGTTTAAGCCGTACTTTAAAACGGCTTCCTTTTCGCTGTCGTTAAGCTGCAAAAGTCTTAGCTTATTGGCTACGGTGGATTGGGCGATGCCTAATTTTTGCGCCGCCTCCTCCTGGGTAATTCCGTAATGCTCGATAAGCCTTTTTATTGCAACCGCTTCTTCAAGATAGTTTAAATCGGCTCTTTGAATATTTTCAAGTATTGCCATTACCGCCGATTCCCTGTCCTCCTTTTCGGAAACTATACAGGGCACATATTCAAGATTAACCAGCTTAGCCGCCCTTAGCCGCCTTTCCCCCGCTATCAACTGATAGCCTCTTTCGGTTTTTCTTACGATAAGGGGCTGCATAATTCCGTTTTGCTGTATGCTTACCGCAAGCTGAGTAAGGGCGTAATCGTCGAAAAAAACTCTCGGCTGTGCGGGATTTGGCTCTATTGAGGAGGTTGGGACGGAAATAACCTTTCCGACTACATTCTCGGTCCTTTGCTCTTCCTTTTGCTTTGAAAATAACATAATCTTCTCCTTTTCCTGTGGGCCTGCCTGCTTGGGAGATACTGTTCCTACCTCAATTATACACGATAATTTGATAACCGCAATAATAAATTTTTTTCATATTGCGACATATTGCTACAGCATAAATGACAATAACATAAATAATTCGGACAGCAGCGGAAAATAAACTTGAAAAATGGCAAAAAAATAAGCCGAATCGGGAATTTTGGAAAAATTCTCCCTCGGCTTTTTATACTAATTCTTGATTGAAAGTAGACAAAAGATTTGCGAGGATGATTTTT
>CANEHP010000195.1 GCA_947427325.1 uncultured Clostridia bacterium
GGCAAAATTTGCCGAAAAGATGCGTGCCAATTTCTATGAGAACAAGTTCTTAGAGCAATACCCTAACGACAAATATTATCCAAGCTGTTTAATATTATTTTTTCGGATAAACGGTGAGCCGGTGCATTTTGTTTGCAGCATGAGAGATAATAGAATTTATATTATAACTGCTTATTATCCGATTTAATGCATTGGGAGAATGATTTTAAAACAAGAAAGAGGGTATTAAAATGACTTGTTGTTATTGCGGCGGTGATATGTTTGAGACCACCACCACGTATTTTGAACAGCTTGAAAACACAATAGCGGTAATTAAGAATGTGCCTTGCCACAAGTGTAAATAATGCGGTGAAGTAACATACAACGCAATAGTGGTTGAACGTTTGGAGCAGATAACCGAGCAGCTGGAACAGGCGTTCACCGAAATAGCAGTTGTAAATTATTCGGCAGCTTGACAGTAATTATATGTGTGCCTTAAAAAGCCTTTATGCTGTAAAAAAATTGACAGTTGAGGCGTCGGCTTCACCGTCAGATTTGAAGTTTAAGAATATTCTGTTAATCAGCCGTGATTTTTTTCACATTCCTTAACAATTTCCAAAATTTTCCAAATACAAAAAAGTAATTTTTAAAGCCAAAACGGAATAATAGAAGAAAGAAAACAAATACTTACATTGTAAAAAAATAATTTTTGCAAAATGTCAAATGTTTTCTTACCTTGCTTTAAAGCGGCGCTGCAAGCAGGCACAAACACAAGCTCGCAGTACCCTTTGACTTTTCAGAAAGGAGAAATTAAAAAATGAAAAAAATGTTAATGATAACCGCAGCCGCAGTAATGCTGCTTTCCCTCGCAGCCTGCAATAACGACAACGAGGACGGCGGCACGGGAACAGGCACCGCAGGCGGCAATAACAACGGCAGCGTTACCACCACAACAATAAGCGCCCCCGCCGAAACAAACCCCGAAACCGACAACGGCGGCACAAGCTCCGAAAGCGGAACAGGCAGCGGCGATTCCACAGAAGGCGGCAGCGTCACAACCACAACAGAGGGCTAAAGACCTGAAAACAAAAAGCATATTAATACTAATTCTTAATCATCTTATTGACAACTTTGCAAAAATCCCGCGCTTATTGCTTCGTCAAGCCGCCTTGCTATATCGCATATAGCTGCGGCGGCTTTCCTCGCACTAAACGCAGCCTTTTCGCAAATTTGTCTATAATCTGATTAAAAAATAGTATAACTCATCAGCTTTGATTTTCCCCTCCACAAAAATCAAAGCTATAGACCTAATAATAAAAGTGCTGAAAAGAAAAACGATCTTTTCAGCACTTTATTTATACTATTTGAGAAAATTTGCGAAAAGTCATAAAACCAAATAAGCCTTAGCTCCATGGGCAGCGATTTCAGCCTTAATAATATCCTCAGCCTCAAATTCCTTACCGCTCCAAAGCTCCCTGACCTTAAACTTGCCGGAAATTTCAGCATCGGAAAGGGGAATATCAATAACGCTGTCCCTGTCTCCCGCATTAAACACAGCCAAGTAAGTGCCGCCCTCGGCATTTTGCGCCACCCACAAAATATGCTCCACGCCGTCGATTTCTTTTCTCCAAAGCTGATGTGCATGGCGGGAATTTTTGTGCATTTTTAAAATGTCGGTATTGGTCAGCAGTGAAAGAGTAAAGCTGTCCGTCTTGGGAAGCTCTCCCCCGATCATCAGCGGAGAACGGAAAATGCTCCACAGCGTAAGCATGGTATACTGCTCGTCTTCCGTAAACCCGGTGCGGTTGTCCTCGCCGTAAACCTGCCTTACCGCCCCCACAGGCAGCATATCCGCATCAGGATAATGTCCCGCACCCGTATGTGTACACCACTTCTGCGTACGGTCAAACATATCGTAAAGCAGCTCCCACTTATCCCAAAAATCGTCGGTGATTCTCCACATATTGGAAACCTGTTTAAACAATTCCGCCTTTTCAAGAGGCGCAGGACCGGGAGAAAGACTTAAAACCATCTCGCGGCCGCAGCCGTGCAAAGCCTCGCTGAGCATAATCAATTCCGATTCCGCATGGGGCATTTCTCTTGCAATATCATCGCACTTAATAAAATCCACACCCCAGGAAGCATACAGAGCGAAAATGCTGTCATAATAAGCCCTCGCCCCTTCCTTATCGGTGTCAACGCCGTACATTTCAGTATTCCAATAACAGATACTGTTGGTTTTGGCAATATCCCTCGCCCTTTTTTCAGTGCCGAAAATTTTGGTATTATTATGAACCGCCTGACGGGGAATGCCCCTCATAATATGAAGCCCGAATTTAAGCCCCAATGAGTGAATATATTCAGCCAAAGGTGCAAAACCCTTGCCGCCCTTTGATGAAGGAAAACGATTTTCCGCAGGAATAAGCCGTGAATACTCGTCCATACACAATTCGGCAAAGGGGTGATAGTCATGGCCGGCAGCGGTAGGCTCGCTCCACTCAATATCCAACACCACATACTCATACCCAAACTGCTTTAAATTCTTTGCCATGTATTCCGCATTGCGCCGAATAATTTCTTCGTTGGCGGCAGCCCCCCAACAGTCCCAGCTGTTCCAGCCCATAGGCGATGAAATTAACATGATTTTTCTCCTTATTTTTTCCTTATTATTATATTTATTATTATATAATATTACGGCGTATTCAAAAAGCCGCAATTTGCACAATTTACGCTGCGGCGTATCCGATACGGCTGCACAAACCCTATAATAAGCTCTGCAATATGACTTATTTCATCCTTACAGTCATCTTGAATCCAAGCCATAATGACCGCCCACGTTCCGTTCACAAAAAATCCAAGTGTGTATTTTTTATCGCGTTCCGAAACATTATATCTTGACAAAATGGGATTAAAAATACTGTCGTACATTGCATTAAAGATCTCATAAGACCGCATCGGCACAGGCTGAGATACGGCGGCGGAAAAAAATCTTTTATTTTCCTTAACAAAATCCAAATAAGGGACCAAATACTCGGAAGTGATAAACACCAAATCTTCCGGCGGAGAAGACGCAATTTTTTCGATATTGAACGCCGTACCGCCGTGAAACCTGCCGTACATTCGGCTCATTGTATATTCAATGGTTTCCTGCAATAAATCGTTCATGGTTTCATAGTGCAGATAAAAGGTAGAACGGTTGACCCCGGCTTTTTCGCAAATCTCTTTAACTGTGATAAACTCATAGTCTTTCTTCTCAAGCAGGATAATCAAAGCCTCGTTCATTAGCCGAGCGGTATTGTAGTACTTACTTTGGGATTTATTCATCGTATCATGCCTTTCCCTTAAAGCCTGCCCGCAAAAAATCCTTCGGGCAGTTATTTTTTTGTCAAGTACCGTCCCTATTCATCCTCATGTGCAATTTCGTCGGCAAGCCGAATAATATCCGAACCGTATTTTTCCCTGCCCCTTTTAATCAGCTTCCCGTAAATAGGGTAGTTTACGCTTACTCCTATAATGCCTAAAATGCCGGCAGCAATGCCAAGCACGAACATTTCGCTTCCGCTGCCTATTACCTTCATGGAAAGGCACATACCTACTCCCAACACCAAAACCGAGGCGATGCCGAAGGTAAATGCAAAAATTTTAGCGGGCTGCTTTGCCCTTCGGTCTAATTTTTTCAGTGCAACGACCTTTGAGGTTTTCTTTACGGAATACTCGTTTGCAATAGACTCTGCATAAATTTTGTTTGTGTTCATTTTAAATTCTCCTTTAACGGCTTTTTCTTCGGTAACTCTATTATAGGAGAATTTAAAGACAAAGGGAACAACACAAAACCCCAAAAGTGTTGTTTTCTGTAATTTATTCTATTTCTTAATCGTCTTATAGACAACTTTATATAAATCCTGCAATTTATGTAAATTCGCCTGCAATCCGATTGAACACAGTATAACACACTCCACCCAAAAAATCAAGCCACCCGAAAGCCATTGTAATTCATCTCCTCCCTGTGCTATATTAGAACTTGTTCTTATAGAAATTGACACGCATCTTTTCGGCAAATTTTGCCGATGACTGCGTCAAAATT
>CANEHP010000196.1 GCA_947427325.1 uncultured Clostridia bacterium
TTTTTTCTTATTTCTTTTGTTATTTATTGTTCTGTTCTTTTATTATTCCGTTATTCTTAGGTTATTCTTAGGTTATCCTTCGATTTTTGTGTGCTTTCCCACTATAAAGGACAAGGTAAAGCCCAAGGCGAGGGTAACAATTCCTGCCCCTGTGCTGAGATTCAGACCGAAGCCCTCGGGAAGAATTGCATATAGAGAGCCTGCGCACAAGCCCAATATTACGCTGAATACCATAAGGCGGTGTTTTTTAAGCATCCGCCGTATAAGTCTTGCGCCCAGCACCAAGCCTAAAATCACTCCTATTGCTGTGGGAATAAGCACTGCGAAGTTAAAGTCCTTTATTGCGCTTATTACCGTTGCGTAAGTACCTAAAAGCACCATTATAAACGAGCCGCTTACCCCCGGAATGATCATAGCCATTGCCGCAAGGAAGGAAGCGCCGACTATGGTGAGCACAAGTCCCGCTGTTACAGTATAGCTGTATTTTAATTTTAAAACGGGCTTTTCCGAGGCTTTAACGGTAAATGTTACGGATTGGCGGGGCAAAACCTCCCGGGCGTCCGAGGGTATGATTCTGTTCGGGTCGCTTGCTTCTTTTCCCGCAAGCTCTACATTTTCCGAGCATTCGCCAAGGTCTATATTCTTGTTTTTTATTTCCATAGTCCAGCTCTTGACCGTTTTATCGCTGTTATTTGTAAAGGTGACGGTGTATGCGCCGTTTTCGGCGCTTTCCGAGACGGTAACGGGAGCGGGATCTTCCGAATACTGTTCCAGAACTGCCAGCCCCACAACCAAAGCCAACGCTAAAATAAAGGGGACAAGGCAGATGGGCCTGAACTTTTCTTTAACCGTTGCATTGCGTACTATCAAGGGTACGCTGCCTATAATAAGTCCTATAAAAAACATATAGGTTTGGGTGGGAAACTTGTCAAAAAGCAGCGTTATAATATTGGAAAAGCCAATTATACCTATTATTGCGCCTATTCCGAAAAAAATTAAAAATTTCAGATTCTTTTTTATTTCCTTAAAATCCAGGGCAAGAGCGCCGCATACCTTATCGTAGCAGCCGCAGGTAACAAGCATAGTGCCTCCGCTTACCCCGGGAATTATATTGGCAATTCCGAAAATCAGGCCGAAAACTATTCCTAAAACATTTCCCATAAGTATTATAAATTATCCTTTCGTTTCCCGATCACTGCATGGAGTTAAATTTTTTAGCCGCCTCGGGCCATAATGTAAACAGGGCGGTTACGGCAGCGGCAATAAGCAATACCAACACATTAGGCGCAGCAAAACCGAATGCGCTGTTAAGATAAGGAACATAGATCATAACAAGTGCAGAGAGCAAAAGTATTCCTGTCTGCAATGTTCCCGAAAAACCCTTTTTCTCCTTTGCGCAGGAGAAAAAGGACCGTTTTTTTGAAACAAGGGAAAAGCCCGTTAAAACCGATCCCAACGACATCATAAATAAAAACACGGAACGGTGCAGGGACGGTTCGAAGCTTAGCGTCAACAGATAGAACAGCGTTTCGGCCACGGCCAGCATACCGCCCAGTATAAGCACCTTCAAAAAGAAGCTGCCATTTATAACTCCCTTGCTTATAAATTCACTGGATATAAAATCGGATTTTAAATCGGCAGTATTTCCGATAAACATCGAAGCAGCGGCGGGAAACAGCATACAGCTTAAAATAACCGCAAGGGCGGGAGTGAATATGGCAGCGCCGCCTGTAGCCACTGCCACAACGGCAAAAACCGCCGCAGCCAAATGTCCCGACAGAATAAGTCCCAATGCGCTTTTTACATTGCGGTGAATCTGGCGGCTTTCCTTTACCGCCTCCGCCACTGCCAAAAAATTATCGTCGCTCATCAGCATATCGCAGCTTTCACAGGCAGCGGGAGATGCGTTGGCGGAAACGGAAATTCCCACGTCCGCCTCCTCCAAAAGCGCTATATCGTCTGTGTCCGTGCCTACAACCGCCACAATTTCTTCTCTTTCACGAAGCATCTCCACCGCCTTCAGCCTTTGGGACGGAGTTACCCTGGCAAATATTCCGACGTCGTCCAAATTCGGGTTAGAATCAAGCTCCGAGCCTGTTACGGTTTTGACTGAGGGCAGTCCTATCTGCCTGCCTACCGCCGCTGCCGCTTCTTCATTATCTCCCGTCATCATAATTACTCTTACTCCCGCCTTAACGCAAGATTTAATGGCATAAGGCACAGTATCCCGAGTGGGATTTTCAAGAGCTGCAAGTCCCATATATTCGTATCTGATCTCGGAAAGCTTTTCGGGCGTTTTTTCACCGGGGGAAAGCGCCGCAAAAGCTACCGCCAAAACCTGCCTGCCCTGCTTTGCATAGCCTGCCCTTTTTTGCTGTATGTAGTGCAGCTCGTTAGGGTCTATATTGCACAAAGCCAAGGTTTCCTCGGGGCTGCCCTTTATGCACAGCAGTCTTTGTCCGTTAATTTTCCACAGATTCCCCGCCATTTTTTCATCTTCTTTAAAGGGATATACGGCCTCTCTCTCATTGGAAAGCAATTCCTTTACATCTGTGCCTCCAAATGAAGCGTTAAGCAGAATCGCCTTTTCGGCAGGCTGAGTAGGAGAAGGATCGCAGGCTAAAACGCATACGTTGTGGAACAAATCGGCATTTTCGGTAAAAATGTCCGCAACCTCTATGTGATTTTTTGAAATAGTACCTGTTTTTTCTACACAAATACAGGTGATTGCGCTTAATTCCTCTACCGTGCCTGTATTTTTTACCAAAGCATGGCGGCGATTCATACGCTCTGCACCGTCTAAATAGAAAAGTCTTACCAGCTTATCCGCCTGAGCGGGCACAAACAGCATACCTGCCGACCATGCGGGCAGGGCGATTTTCGTGAGAATATCGGTAAGCCCTTCGGGGCTTTCTGCTTTGATAAAGCAGAACAGGGCAGTCAGCAGCGCAATGGCGACGCCTGTAAGAGTTATTATTCTCACAGGTCTTTTAAGCCTTTTTTCAAACTGTGAAATTCTGCGGGTTTCCTTTCTTTTTATTGCGGCGTCCTCGCCTGTGGCAAAAACTCTTGCCACTAAGCTGCCCGATACTATAAGGGTATTTTTGTAAATGCAGGTGGACTTGGGTATAGATTTTCCGCTGTCCGTCCCTGTTCTTTTTTCAACGGGAGAGCCGTCGCCGCTGAACACGGCCTCGTTGACCGTCAGATTTTCCGTTTCCAGCAAATGTGCGTCGGCAGGAACGCGCTCCCCCTTTTGTAATACTATTATGTCGTCGGGGACAAGATATTCCTTTCTTACCAAAGTCAGCTCGCCGTTTCTTACAACACGGAATTTCATGCCTGAAAGTCTTTTTAAATTGGATTCCTTTTCATAAAGCTTCAGCTGCCAGATAACGTCGCCGGCGGTAAGCATAACCGTAAGCAGCAGCATAACCGTACCGAAAACAAATTGCTCCGACAAAAACAGCAAAATAACGGCGACAGCCTGTACAAAAAAGCGAACGGTAAATATTGATTTTTTTAAATTATAGGAGCTGTCCTCATCCGGGCTTTCGTCATTAAGCCCGTACATCGCGAGTCTTTCCTTGGACTCGGCGGAGGAAAGACCTTTATAGTCGGATTTAAAGTTAAGTATTTGTGCCATCTTTATTTTTAAACCTTTCCAACAGGTATACGAATTTATAATATATACATACCCAACTACATTATGGCACATTTTTTGAAAAATTGCAAGACTTTGGGAAAGATTTTGGGGCGGTGCGAAAAAATATCACAGCATTTTTATACTAATTTAGAAATAGTATTAAAAGCGGTGAAAAATCACCTTTCAAAAACTAATATAAGCAGGTAAGCGTTCCTGCCTGTTTTTCAAAGCAAAAACGCTTACCTGCTTGGATAAACGGAAAATTTTTTTAGAGGTGTTCACATAAAGCTCAGCATACATCTTTTCGGCATATTTTGCCGCCTGCTTCGTTTCGTCATTTGCTTTGATGCCGACGCCTCTTTGCGTCGGCTTTGGGCAAATGACTGAACACATCGTGTGTTAAAATTTTTTGAAA
>CANEHP010000197.1 GCA_947427325.1 uncultured Clostridia bacterium
CCCAGGCTTTGCCCTTGAACTCGCCGTGCATTTAGCGACATTGTGCAAAATTGCTTAGTTTTCGGATACGCCCTATTATAATCGAATGATATTTAAATTTTTTTCTTCTGCGTATTTGACAGTATAAAATGTTCCGCCCCATTTTTTTCGGAGATAACAAATAAGGTGTGTGCTGTCGTCAACCAAACGGCGGTTTCGCTCAAGCATACAGCCGTTCGTATACTTAGGCGATATGACTCTTACACTGTCCGCTTGGGTAAAAATACTGTTATACCTCTGTTTTTGCGCATCATTCCATTTCAATGTTTGTTCCTGCTGAGGACAAGGCAAAAACAAGACCAGCTTTATCTGAGGATATTCCCTTTGCAGTTCAAGCACTGTTTCCTCTGCAAGCATATCAAAGCCCAACGCTCCTCCCGCACAGAAGTAAACGACGCCGTTTTTAATCAAATTCTTAATTGCCGATGTTAAACTTATTTTCAATTCTCTGCAATCATTTGGCAAATTACGATGACCCGAAAAGCATGCCGCTTTTGTTTTGTCAATCAAATCTAAGTTTAAAAATGCACTTTCAGCTGATATGTTTTCCTTTGAAATATTGTTGTTTTTGTTCATAGCTTTCATAACTCCTTAATGTTTGTTGTCGAGATATTGACCAATAATTGTGGTCCGAAAATAAATTAAAAATGACGCCAATATAAATATATTTTTAATTTGAAAGAAATACATTTTATACATTATAACACAAAACTAACATAAAATAAAGCCATAATTAATTTAAATGAGGTCGTTATTATGGCTATTAAACATTTATCAATAAGAATTGACGAAGAAATGCTCGACAAGCTCCATGTAGTAGCTGACTATGAAGCACGCTCTGCAAACGGACAGATTATAGTTTTGATTCGTGAGTGTATTGAAAAATATGAGGAAAAGTATGGAGAAATTGTTTTTGGTCGAAAGCAATCCGATGAAAAAAATAGTCCTTTACAATAGAAAGTATGACATCGGCAGTACCCAAGTGTTTTTCTTGCAGACTTTGACCAGCTTATGTTAGGCTATGAGAAAAAAAGAATGCCTGTTCTCAAATTTCAATTATTGTTGAAATGGTATATTTGAATACATAAACAGAGTTTAGGGGTGAAATCTTATGAATTATGGTGAAAGACTGCGAATACTTCGGGAAAAGCACGAGCTTACTCAAAAAGAAGTGGCGGAATATCTTAAAACCACACAAAGTTATTATGCACAGTATGAAAGAAATGAGCGGCAGATTCCCTTTGAACGGGTCATAGAACTTGCGAAGCTCTACAAGGTTTCGATAGATTATATTGCGGGATTGTCTGACGATATAAATAAACGGTAGTAATACTTTTAAGGTTGTGCTGATTTTTATTGCAGTATGTCATAGTAGAGTTAATTTTAATTTGTAGTCTATCTATAAATGGCAGTATAACATAAGCGGTATTTTAATTGAGTTTTTATTATATTATAAAAAATAAACAGCCTTCCTTTATCGTGTGACAAAGGAAGGCTGTTATTCATAAAGCTTTAAAGCACTTACTTAGCGCTGTTTTCGTAGGATTCGATCATTTTCTTAACCATCTGACCGCCAACAGAACCAACCTGCTTAGCAGTAAGGTCGCCGTTGTATCCGTTATCCTTAAGAGGTACTCCTACTTCGTTAGCAGCCTGCATCTTGATAGAAGAAAGAGCTGCATTTCTATTCTTATTGCTTGCCATTTTGCAATTCCTCCATTTAGTTATTTAAACCGTAATTATACGAACTGTTTTACAAGGACTTTTGCCCTTGTGCTAATATTATTACACACTGTAATTTCATTATGTGAGGGAATTTTTTAAAAAAATTGCAATTTGTGGCAAAGATTTAGTTAGAACGAAAGGTTAAAATATATGTAATATCTACTTGTTATTAGCCATAACCTCATTTAACATATTCCTGTATTTTTCGTTTAAATGGGCGGGAGAGACAATCTGCGCCTTTGTGCCAAACTGAAACAGCCAGCCGAAGAAAGGCTCGGGCTGTTCCGTATTGACCTGTACGATAACGGTGAAATGCCTGCTGTCATCGGGATAAATGGCGACGTTTTTTCCAAAACGATCAATTACGGGATTAACAAGGGAATTGTCAAATTTAAGCTTTATCGGCTCGGAAGCGCCGCTGAACATTGAAAAGGCTGAATTAAGATAATCGATAAGGTTAAAATTGTCGGACATTTTTTTGCCGTTTTTTTCTAAAACATCAACCCTTTCCATTCTGTCTACACGAAAGTTGGCAACTCTGTTGTATTTTTCGTAATAGGCGACCAGATAATACCTTTCGTCTGCCCAGGCTAATGCATAGGGCGAGCATATTCTTATGCCGTCTCTGTACTTTTTTTGCTTTTTAACATCATAGTCAAAATATATGAAGGAAATCTGCCTATGCTCCGATATTGCTCTGTTTATAGCGTCAACATTCAGATAAATAAGCTCGTTAAAGGACTTAACACGGTTACAAACAAACAGCTGACGCTCAATCTGCTTTCCGAAGTGAATGCTTGTAAGCGTCTCCAGCTTTTTGATAAGCTCCTTTGACTTTTTTTCCGTCAAAAAACGAGAGGAGGAAACTGCGTCTGCCAAAAGCTTTAATTCAGGCAATTCAAAATTTCGGCTGACTATTTTATAGCCCCCCGCTTTTCCTTTTTCGTAAATTATATCTGCTCCAAAAGCCTTTAAAGCCTCAATATCCTCATACAAAGCCTTTCTTGCGGCAGCAATTCCGTATTGCTCCAAATTCTCGATAAGCTGAGGCATAGTTAAACTATGTTCGTCATCGGTATATTCAAGAAGTATTTTGTACAGATAAAGAATTTTTAACCGCTGATTAGAGCCTTTTGGATTTTCGTTCATACCCTTCGCCATTTTTTAAACCTCATACTAATTCTTGACTGAAAGTAGACAATCTTTGCGGTCTGATTTTCGCAATACTGCGTTGTCGTCCTTGCAAGGCGTCAGCCTTGCGGCGTCCTCCGCCTTGTCTTGCAAAAATCATCCTCGCAAATCTTTTGTCTACTTTCAATCAAGAATTAGTATCAAACAAGCTTTTTACCGATTCGCAAATTCTTCCTGCAACATAAGAGTTGTTCATAGTGTACAAATGCACTCCGTCCACATTTTCCGCCAAAAGCCCTACGATCTGATCCACCGCATAAGCAATTCCGGCGTCTCTTAAAGCGGCGGGGCTGTGTTCATACTTTTCTATGGCTCTCAGGAATTTTTTGGGCAGCTGTACGCCGCAAAGCTTAACCATTCTTTCAATCTGCGCTTTGTTGGTAACAGGCATAATTCCCGCTTCAACGGGAACATTTATTCCTGCCTTTCCCGCCTTTTCACGAAAATTAAGGAAAAAGTCATTATCAAGAAAAAGCTGGGTAATAAGCTGACTTGCGCCGCAGTCAACCTTATGCTTTAAATATGTAATATCCTCGTCAAGACTGCTGCTTTCAAAATGCCCTTCGGGGTAGCAGGCGGCAATTATATTAAAATCGTATTTTTCGCAAATAAAGCTGATAAGCTCGTCGGCATGCTTAAACCGTCCGTTTGGAACAATGTCGGGAGTTATATCTCCCCTGAGCGCCAAAATATTTTCAATACCTGCCGCTTGCAGCTGTTCAAGCACAGATGAAGCGTCCTCTTCGCTCAATGCAACGCAGGGAAGATGGGCGACGCTTTCTATATGATATTTGTGCTTTATATCCGAAGCAATTTGAACGGATTTATTGCAGTTTGCGCCTCCGCCCGCACCGTAAGTTACGCTTATAAAATCGGGGTTAAGAGCTGACATACCGTCCAGCGCCTTATAAATAACCGATTCGTCCGATGTGGGCTTTGGCGGAAATACCTCAAAGGAAAGGGTTGTTTTTGTTTTAAAGAGTTCTGTAGTTTTCATTTTTTTATCCTTCATACTAAGTTTTATTGTTTGCAGCATTTTTACAATTAACTATTATATCAGTAAAAGGTAATTATTTCAAGTATCCGAAAATATTATTACTGC
>CANEHP010000198.1 GCA_947427325.1 uncultured Clostridia bacterium
ACCAAAGTCCAAAAGCCCTCTTCTGTATTTCCGATAAATCCGCATTGATACAAAGCCAAGGTATTGAGCAGTAGGTTGCAGATAATTACTGCGGCTGTTCTTGCAAAAAATATTCTTCCGTACTGTGAAAAGAATTGCTTCAAGGATTTTGAGCCGTCTAACCTATACGGAACAAAATCGTAAAGAAAAAGTCCGTAAATCATTCCCTCCAATGCGGTAATCAGTGCGAACCAAGGAATAAACGCTCCCACAGGATTTATAAAATATCCTACCAAATCGCACGCAAAGCCCGACAATAAGCCAATGGAAGGACCAAAAAGCATACCTATTACAGCAAGCGCCAAATAAGCAAAGTTGATTTTTAAAAAATCGCCTATTCTTATTGAACAAAATCCGTCCAATACAACAAAAATTGCAATAAACACTCCAACGGTAGCTAAACAGCGTATACTGCGCAGTTCCGAAAAAGAGCGTTTAAAGCTATTAATAACAGCCATACCTTACCTCCTTTTTCCGGAGGTACAATGCTTTTGTACCTCCTTGCGCCAATACATAAAAGCGGTAAGTATGACTGTAAATACTTAACCTATTCAATTTTATGCACAGCGAGATGCAAAAACCGAACCGCAAGCCGATAACACAGATAATTGGTTTTTTCTGTGTCGGGCTTTTCGTCCTAACGGCAACTCTCCGTCCGTTAAGCACTTAACGCTCGATTTTCTACTCTGTTTTTTATATTAAATCCAAAAAGGAATTATTTTCAACGAGGGACAGTACCCCCAATTTATAAAAAAACTGTTGCTACGCCTTTTCCTTGTGCCAAATACGGAAAATTTCGGATTTTTGATTATATAACGTTTAAAAGCTGATTTCGTCAGCAATCTTGTACAAATCAAATTCAAAAGGCTTTTTCATAGAAAGCGCTTCCTGAATATCGTAATCAACAATCTGATTTTTTTGAAGCCCCACAACCCTGTTACCCTTGCCCTTAGACAAAAGCTGAACAGCATAATATCCAAGCTCGCTGGCAGCAACTCTGTCGCGAATGGTAGGCGAACCGCCTCTTTGAACATGACCTAAAATAGTTGCTCGGCTTTCAACGCCTGTGTTTCTCTCTATTTGCTTGGCAATTTCTCCGGAATTGCCCACACCCTCGGAAACAACTATAATAAAATGATGCTTGCCTGTTTCACGGGTTCTTTTGATTTTATCGCAAACCTCGTCAATGCTCCAAGGAATTTCGGGAACGATTATATAAGTTGCACCGCAGGCAACACCTGTGTTAACGGCAATATAACCTGCATTTCTTCCCATAACCTCAACTACCGAGCAGCGGTCATGAGACTGTGAGGTATCACGAAGCTTGTCTACCATTTCCATGGCTGTATTCATTGCAGTATCATAGCCTATAGTATACTCGCTCATGGAAATATCGTTATCAATAGTACCGGGAATACCTACGCAGGGGATACCTCTTGCGGAAAGATCGGCCGCTCCTCTGAAAGAGCCGTCGCCGCCAATTACAACAATTCCCTCAATACCATGCTCAATACAGGTTTTCTTTGCCTTTTGAAGTCCTTCTTCAAAGCGAAACTCCTTGCACCGTGCGGTATAAAGCAATGTGCCGCCGTGGTGAATAACATCGGATACGCTTCGCACAGTAAGAGGTTTAACATCTCCGTTAATAAGCCCGTTATATCCTCTGTATATTCCCACAACCTCCATGCCTTTTGAAATTCCTGCACGAACCACCGCTCTGATTGCGGCATTCATTCCGGGAGCATCACCGCCGCTTGTAAGTACGCCAATCTTATTCATAATTAATTTATCCTTTCATATTTTATCGGCAAAACAGATACACTAAATCACCGTTATTTTTTCATATCCATTTTACTCTTTTTACCCAAAAAGGTCAATAGCTTTTTAATTTTTTTGTTTTATTTTATCAAAATATTATCTTTTCCACAAATTTCTTCCAACTTACTTAATAAATCTTTTGCATTTTTCACTCCATAAATTCCTTTAGGGCGAAAGGTTTTTTTCGTATCTTCAAAACAAAGCTTAACCTGCATTTCTCCTTTCATACTCCAGAGCAGTCTGTATACTTGTTCAAGGCGGTCGGCTTCCTCGGAATTAAGCTTAATATACAAGGTTTTCCCCTCGTCGCCGCTATCCGTAACCGCTTCAACAGCGTTTATAATCAGCTTGATGTTTTCCTCGTCTTTAAAGCTGTCGGAAGATATTGTACCTATTATTTTGTAGATACTCCCCTCTTTAAGCATTGAGCCGCATTTTTCGTAGATGTCGCTGAAAATAATCCCCTCTATACTGCCGCTTCTATCCTCAAACTCCGCAAAACACATCTGCTTTCCGTTTTTTTGCAGGTGGGGCTTTTTTGAGGTTAGCATAGCCACCAAAGGCTGTTTTTGCCTGTCTTTAAAGCCGTTTAAGCCATCCTTTGCAGAAGAAATTATATTATAAATATTTTTACTGCCCAAATGACGGATAAGACCTTCATATCGGTCAACAGGGTGACCCGATATATAAAATCCTACGCTTTCCTTTTCCATTTGAAGCAGCTGCGCCGCTTTAAACTCTTCCACAGCCGGAATTTTACAGTCCTCCTCTCCCTTTTCGCTTTCCTTTTCGCTTGAAGGAGCGGAAGTTAATGCAAACATATCAAGCTGTCCGTCTACGTTAGAGCTTCTGTGTGCGGATAATTGTGAAAGCATTCCTTCGTAACGCATAAACATAGAGCGTCTGTTTGGTCCTAATCCGTCAAGCGCCCCGGATTTAATCAGCGCTTCCACCGCTCTTTTATTAAGCTCTGTGCCGCAAAGTCTGCGGCAAAAGTCATAAAGACTTGTATATATTCCCTTTTCGCGCTCTTTTATTATAGCGTTAATTACACCTCTGCCTAAATTTTTTATGGGAAGAAGACCAAATCTGATTCCCCCCTCATCTATCGAGAAATCCGCAAAGCTTTTGTTTATATCGGGAGGCAGTAATTTAACGCTGTGCTTTTCCAAATCGTCTATATATTCATTAAGCTTGCCAACGGAATCCATAACGCTTGTCATAAGTGCAATCATATATTCCTTATAATGATGACAGCGCAAATAAGCGGTTTGATATGCAAGCCAGGCATATGCCGCCGCATGACTTTTATTAAACGCATAAGAAGCAAAAGAGGACATTTCGTCAAATATCTGATTTGCTATTTCTTCGGAAACTCCGTTTTTCACTGCGCCGCAGTTGGTTTCAGTGCCGTGAATAAAGGCGCTGCGCTCATTTTCCATTACATCGTGCTTCTTTTTTGCCATTGCTCTGCGAACCAGATCGGCTCTGCCATAGGAATATCCGCCTACCTTGCGGCAAATCTGCATAACCTGCTCCTGATACACAATACAGCCGTATGTTACATCAAGAATATCCTTTAAAATAGGATGACGATAGGTTACTCTTTCAGGGTGATGACGGTTTTCTATATAGGTTGGAATAGACTGCATGGGTCCGGGACGGTACAATGAAATTACCGCTATCATATCTTCAATAGAATTAGGCTTAAGTCTTGACAGCACAGAAGTCATTCCCGAACTTTCAAATTGAAAAACTCCCGCAGTTTGCCCTGCGGTCAGCATGGCAAAAACATTTCCGTCGTCGGGTGGAATTTTGTTTACATCAAAATTGGGATCGGTTTTATTTACCTGCTTTACACAATCGTGTATAACGGTAAGATATCGAAGTCCCAAAAAGTCCATTTTTAACAGTCCCAGCTGTTCCAAAATACCCATAGTATACTGTGCAACTATGCTGTTGTCGGATTTTATTACAGGTACAACTTCCGTTACCGCCTTGGGAGCTATAACTATTCCCGCCGCATGCATGGAAGCATGGCGAGGCATACCCTCAACCTTTATGGCGGTGTTTATAAGCTTGGAGATTTCGGAGTCGTTTTTAACAGCCTCTGCCAAATCCTTTTCTTCCATGAATGAACCCTCGATAGACGGGTGCAAACTGAAAGGTATAATCTTAGCTAAGCTGTCAAACATT
>CANEHP010000199.1 GCA_947427325.1 uncultured Clostridia bacterium
ACAAAAGAATTAAAGCAATTTAAATGCTGGTCAATGGGTCTTTCTCCCAAATCAAAGCAGCCGGGCATAGACACTCTTGCTCTGCTGAAGCGGTTAAGCATTGTGCTCAGGAAATAATAGCTTGCTCTCATAGAACGAGCCAATTCATAAGGAACTACTCTGTCTCGAATATGAGCCGTATCTATTCTGATAGTATTTTTGTTGAGAATTTTTACATCCGCTCCCATTTCGTTAAGTATCTTTAAGTCAATGGAAACATCGTTTATTTCCGGAACATTGTAAAGCGTACATGGTTCTTCTGCCAAAATTGTTGCGGGAAGGATTGCCACTGCCGCATTTTTTGCTCCGCTGATATTTACAGTACCGTTTAATCTTTTTCCGCCGTTTATAATAAATTTATCCAATTCTAAAAGCCTGCCTCTTTGTTTTTTTGAGGTTCTTGGTAAAGCTCTATACTAATTCCCGATCATCTTATAGACAACCTTGCAAAAATCCTGCATTTATTGCCTCGTCAGTCTGTCTCGCCGTATCATATACAGCTGCGGCAGACTTCCTCGCACTAAACGAAGCCTTTTAGCAAATTTATCTACTTTAAATAAGAAACAGTATTAAAGCCGCACCTGTGAAAACCGTTTCGGTATTTGGAAAGAATATCTGCATCATTCTTTCATGGCATTTAAACAAATGCTTAACCAAAATTCCCGCAATGAAAGAAATATACTATAATTAAAGATTGACGTCCCTTGCCCTTTGCCGCAAAATAAAAACTTAGACCTCATTGGACTGTGGTCGTCTCAGGGCATCAATCGGGAAAAAACCCGCAGACTTAATCCCCGAGAGGCTTGCACTTCGGAAATTATTTATAAATTAGGGACATTATCCTTCAATGATAATAGTATAACAAAATGCTTAAAGTATATTACATTGTCCGTGCATTCACACATCTGTTAATTATATCATATAATAACTAAAAAAGGAAGTGGATAATCAAAAATTCTACAATTCAACCAACAAAAACCAAAAATATTTAAAATTTTTATACAATGCAAAGTCAAGATACAATAGCTGTGCGTCAAAATATCATAAAATTGATATAATTGCCGAAAATCTCCATATTATTGCTGATGCCTTATTCCTCAGCCTTGGAATCCTCGGCAGATGTTTCAATCGATTCGGGCAGGGTTTCATTTCCCCCGCCGGAAACGGTCACAGGAGAGTTGTTATCGTCAACTATTACCTCTTCGGTAGCCTCGGTTTTGGCAGGAGCTCTTGTAGTCTTTGTTTTTTCCGTAACGGTGGTTTCTGCGGGCGCAATTTTTATTACTTCGATTTTTTCTATAATAATTTCATCAATAGGTTTTGACGCAATGTCCTGTTTATCGTCGGAATAATTTCCGTTAACCGTTTCTACTTGATTTATTTTTTTCAATACGTCATAACCGTCCACAACCTGCCCGAAAACAGTGTCCTCGCCGTCAAGGTCGAATAAGCCGCCGACCTGCGAATAACGCTCTTTCACTTCGTCGGGCATATTGCTTAATTTACTGCTGTAGTCCTTATAGTATGCCTTGTCCGTTTCATGCATTTTTCCGCCTATTTCCTCGTCGGCAAGCTGAGCCTTTATCTTTTCCGCCAGCTCGTCAATATTGGCGGAAGTATTGTTGTTGACTATGTAGAACTGACGGTAGTTGCCGTCCTCGCTTTTAGCCATACATAAAGCCCCGTAATAATGGCACATATACTTTGAAGTTTCTGCAGCAAAATATTCCTGCTTTGCCACATTGCCGTCAAAGCCCGTACCCGTAAGAGATCCTCCCTGTATAAGCTTATCCTTAACCACGCGGTGAATTGTTCTTCCGTCATATGTTTTACTTTCGGCAAGCTTTATAAACTGCTTTACCGCATTGGGAGCTGCTGCGGGAAACAGCTTAACGGTTATATCGCCGTAGTTCATTATACTTATTACCGCAAAAACATCTCCCTCTTCAAGAGATACCTCTTCGGTATTGCCCATAAAGCCTTTTTCACTTGAACATCCTGCCGCTGCGGTCAGGCACAAAGCAGCCGCAGCGACTGCCGCAATTCTTTTTACAGTTTTCATGGTTTCTCCTTTATGAGTTTTTGTGATATTCGATTATATCTACATGTTTTACAAAAATATCTTCCTTGGGAACGGAAGTTTCCTCGTCAACCTCTACGCTCATAATTTTTTCCATTACATCCATTCCCTCAACTATTTGACCGAAAACCGTCTGCATTCCGCTTAAGGTGGGCAAAGAGCCATGTTCGACCCAAGCGTCGATAAGCTCTTGAGGAAAAAGCTGTTCTCCGTCTCGCTGAACACTCTTTAAGGTTTCAATATCCTCTTCGCTGAAATCAAAGGTGTTGCATATAATATATCTGCTGTCGCCGTAGCCCGCTGTGGTGGAATAGGAGCAAAGCGCACCCTTAAATGGCCACAGGTTGGGAGTATATTCGTTTTCTATAAGCTTTCCGTCGTTGGAAGCGCCTGTTGATCCGTCATTAGCCGATGAACCTGTTGCGGCAAAGCGTGTTTCATATACTACATAAATTTTTGTGTTATCGTAATATCCGTCATTTGCTCTGTTGACAAAATTATCCACAGTATTGGGAGCATATTCGGGATAAAGCACCGCCGTCATATCTCCCAGCGTGGTATGAATAACCGCAGCTAACTGCCCCTCCTTCGGTTCTTCAAGCTGCACCATGGTCATTGCGGAAAAATCATAATCACGGGCTCTGCTGGTATAGGTACTTCCCATAAGCGAAGAACAGCCGCCCGTAAACAGACAGGATACCGCAAGAGGAGCTATCAGAAATTTTTTTAATCCTTTAAAACTATTTTTCAAACCGATTCCTTTCTTATACCATAGGGCTAATGCCCTGTTTTTAAGTTTCAGTACAATACATAATATATTATATATTTAAATCGTGTTAAAGTCAAGGTGCTGTTTCAAAATCATCAAAATAATTTTGCCGTGCTGCAACAGATATTGCACAAAAGAATAAAAACTGTTGACAAAAAAGCTTAATATATTATAATTATAACAGGAATAAGTTCAATTAAACGATAAGGACAGCTACAGATAAAATGAACAAAAAAAATCTTGCAAAACAAGTTATTGTCTTGTTAAAGGAAGAATACCCAAAGGTAAAATGTGCGCTTGTTTATGAAAAGCCCCATGAACTGCTGATTGCCACAAGGCTTTCGGCGCAATGCACCGATGCTCGGGTGAATAAGGTAACTCCTGAGCTTTTTAAAAAATTTCCCTCAATAAAATCCTTTGCAGAGGCGTCGGAAGAGGATGTGGCAGGATACATACATTCCTGCGGTCTTTTTCAAACCAAATCGAGAGATATAGTTAAAATGTGCAGGCAGCTTCACGAGAATTATAACGATAAAGTTCCGGATACAGTTGAAGAATTGGTAAAATTGGCGGGAGTGGGCAGAAAAACCGCTAACCTGGTAGCGGGAGAGCTGTACGGAAAAACTGCGTTTGTATGCGATACTCATGTTATTCGGCTTACAAACAGGCTTGGTCTGGCTGAGGGCAAGGACGCGGTAAAGGTGGAAAAACAGCTGCGGAAAATTGTACCCTCAAAAGAAGGCTTGGGTCTTTGCCACCGTTTAGTCTGGCATGGCAGGCTTGTTTGCGTTGCAAGAAAGCCGAGCTGTGAAAAATGCTGTTTAAAAGAATTATGCAAATGCTGTATTTCAGAGAGTGAAAAGGCTGACGAAAAGAAGTCAAAGGTCGGCATGGGCAGGAAAAGCGAAGCCCGGCTGACAAAAACGGAAAAATGAATAAATTGTTGGATGTAAATGATAGCGGTTGAAAAATGTTCTTTTATATGATATAATAACCTCAGACTGCGGAAAGAGGAAAAATTATTTAAATGTCTGAGAACATTTTATCTTTTCAGAGGTATCGAATTTTGCCCAGCAAAATTCTCTTTTTATGATATAATAACCTCAGACTGCGGAAAGAGGAAAAATTATTTAAATGTCTGAG
>CANEHP010000200.1 GCA_947427325.1 uncultured Clostridia bacterium
CGGCAAAATTTGCCGAAAAGATGCGTGCCAATTTCTATGAGAACAAGTTCTGAATATTAAAATGTCGGCGTAAACGTAAAATTCCAAATCATCGGCGAAGCCGACACCTCAACTGTCAATTTTTTACATCCCCGCCCTTGACAAAAAAGGAAAACCCGCTATAATAAATAAAGCAACCTCATTGTATGAACGCGGGGAGAAATCCACGAGGAAAGTCCGAGCATCACAGAGCGGGATAACTGCTAACGGCAGCCGAGGGCGACCTTAGGGCAAGTGCAACAGAGATATACCGCCATTTTAGGCAACTTTAATGGTAAGGGTGGAAAGGCGAGGCAAGAGCTCACCGGAGTGCAGGCAACTGCACTGCCATGTAAACCCTATCCGATGCAACGCCGATTGGTACGGAGAGAAATGCGTCTGCTCGGCGTACTCCGATATAGGCGGCTTGATCCTGCGGGCGACCGCAGGAGTAGATAAATGTTCATACACGACAGAACTCGGCTTACAGATGAGGTTGTTTTTGAAATATTCGCCTTATACTATTTCTTAATCGGATTGCAAAGCTGTCTGTGAGATGATTAAGAATCGGTATAAGACTTAAAAAATGCCTGCCCCTTTACGCACTGTTTGCATAAAAGGGTAGGCATTTTTCAGCGTCTGTTTCTTAAGACTTTTTTATATTTTAATTGAATAAATTTATATTAAAATTTATCTTAGGGAGCAATAAGTTCCGCTGTTCCGTCCTGAGAAATATCCACCTTATAAGTATAGGGATATTCGGGCTCTGCAAAATATTCGGCTGCCGACGCCCCGTCCAGCTCGGTTAATACGCCCTGTTCAAGGCGGAAATATTTTTCGCCGAGCTTTAATACACTGCTGTCTGCGGCGGAGAAAACAGGACTGCCTTCAACCTCTAAAATCGCTCCCTCCGGAGTTAATATCAGATTCTTGTTTACGCCCTCCTGCACCACGGTAAACGCCGCTGTATCCATACTTATATTCCTGTTAAACTGTAAAGCCTCGGAATATGAAGCAAGCTCCTTTTCGCTTCCGTCTGCGGAATTAACGGCATATATTTTGGTAACCGCATTTGCGGAATCGGTAACGGCAGTATAAATTATGCCGTCCTTACAGGAAATTACGGAAACAGGGCTTGTATACTCCTTTGAGAATCCGATGCTTACACTGCCGCCATTGCGCTTTGCATAATAAATACATACTTTTTCGGGAGATACCGTCTTGAAAATCATAGTGCCGCCGTCACTGCTGCAAGAAACAAAGGCTATTTCGGCATTTCCGACGGTTATGGAGCTTATGTCTATTTCACTGAGCGCACCCGCCTCGCCCTCTGCATAGTACAGGCGGTTTCTGCCGTTAGCGTCGCAAGCCGTAATAAACAAAGCCTTGCCCTTCGGATCGGAATAAGTCACTCTTGCGCTTTCCGCATAGAAGGTAGTCTCAAGGAGCAAAGCGCCGTCGGTAAGCTTATAAAGCCTTATGCTGTCGGAAGTGGTAACAATCAGCTTTTCATTGCTGATAAACTGTGCGGTCTTAATATCCGCAGCAGGTATTTTAATGGTTTGAACAGGCTTGGGATCTGTTGTTCCCGATTCGTATACGGTCGTAACCTCCGAGGGCTGCGTTTCGGAAGCGGCGGAGCTGTCCGAGGCTATTATATTGGGCAAAGATATCTGTATGGTTTCGCCGGAGGTAACAACCGTTTCATACAGATCCTTTTTAACATAAGGCACAAAGCTTTTATCCGTGTACCTGCTTCCCTCCACAGGCTCGGCAAGAGAAACTATTTTAAGTCGGTTAAGCTCTTCAAAAAGCTTTGCGGACGCAGTGATTTTTGCACCTCTGAATTTTATTTCACCGCTTATTTTGTCATTGTATTTGTAATACTTGCCTTCCGATGTGTAAAGCAGGGAGGGCTTGATTTCTCCGTTATTGTCAACAGAGGAAAATGCCATAAGTATTTCATTAAGCGTATGCTCCTCACCAAAGGAAACAAACATATCCATAACATCGTTTGTTTCCGCCAGCGCCTTATAACGCTGCTCGGCGGCATAAACACGCTCGATGGCCGAATCCAAATCCGGCTCGGCTATATTCACTCCCGGCTTTGGTTGCATATTTACGGAGAGAGTGACAATAGCGGCTGCGGCAGCTGTACAGGCGGCTGTGCAGGCAACCCACTTAAGCGTATTGGAGCCGTTTTTTCTTATAGCCTTGCGCTTGGCGGAGCATTTTATTTTTTCCGTATCAACAGTATATGTTTCCATCAGCTCACGGTAAAATTCTTTTCGATCCACTGCGTTACCCTCCTCTCTATAGTCTGAATTTCTTTTTTTGCCGTTCTATTGTGCGGTAAAGCTTGTTTTTTACTGTCGAAAGATTCATATCCATAGCTTCCGCAATATCTGCAAGCCGCATATCGCACACAAAATATAAATAGAAAATCTTTCCCGTTACCTCATCTACGGTGGCAATATCCTCAAATATTTCACGGGCAAGCAATTTATTGCACAAAACATCGTCAAAATTCTTCTGAGTTTTGGACATTTCGTTTTCGATCATTACCATTTGTTCATCGGTATAATCGGAAAAGCTTTCGGTGAGGCTCGCTTTGTTCTTTGCAGCGTAATGGTTTTTAAGCTCAAACTTTGCAATGCTTATTAAAAAAGCTTCGGGATTTTCTATATCGGAATATCCCTTTTTCAAAATACGCTGATAAAACCGAGCGTAAATATTCTGCAATATATCCTCTGCGTCAAGAATGTTTCCGCATTTGCTTATAACATATTTGGTAAGAGAATTGACAGTTTCATCATAAACCCTGTTAAAATATGTATCAGGAGAGCTTTCTCCTTTTCGGCTCAAGCGTATTCACCTCGCTTTCGACCTTGCAATTATGTAGTAAGGTTTTTTTCTCGAAAAGTTTCATTTTAACAGCAAAAATTGAATATATAGCGCAATTATCTTTTTGCTCACCCTATATATTTGAAGCTTCGCCGATGTGCGGGGGCAATATCGGGCATAAGCTTCAACATTGTATTTTATAACGAACTATTATCTTGATTACAGCTTGCCCTTACTTAGTGCGGAAGCCTTCTTCCTGTATTTGCAGTAAAACACTTTCCCGATTATAAAGCATATTATCGCCGCCGTTAATGCGCCCAAAACAAAAAAGTTAATTTCTATGTGCCGGTGTAAAAACAAAACCAATCCGTCCCCTATTGCGGCAAGCAGGATAACATAAGTGCAAAACGAGGAAATTCCGTCCTTCTTAAAAAAGCTATAAAGCATAACCGTAAAGCAGGCTATCAAGCTCAGAGAAACAAGTATCTGCGCATATAAAAAAGCAATGCAAAAATTACAGCCGCAGTCCGTGTCATACATAACGGGAATCGCCATGGAAAAAGCGGTAATATACGCAAACGTACTCCATCTTAAGCCCTTTTCCCCCTTAGCCTTGACGCATTCGGCGGTATAAATTCCCATAGCCGCCAAAAGAAATCCGTAGGAAACAAACTGTATGGGAGCAACAGTACCGTCGGTATGTACCATTCCGCTGACAAGCAGAAGCCCCGCAGCAACGGAGGGCTGTAAAAAATCGCCGCCGCTTTTTTCCCGGGTAAGCTTAAAAATATTTCTGCCCTTGATAAACAAATATCCCCAGCCTGCCGCAAGCGAAATAATTACAAGAACAGTCTTAAAAGCCTCATATCCCGATACGGGCATTAAAGGCGTCTGCGATACAAGGCTTATAATTCTTTCCGCAGTGAGGATTAGAAAATAAAAAATAAAAAACAAGGCTTTTAAAAAATCCGTCGTTTTAGCTTTGCTCACAAAAATTCCCCCTATCAGTCAACAAGCGTTCAACCCGCAGCTTATGCCGGGAACTGAACGCTTTTCTTTCTTATGCCGATAACCCTTTGAAGAGACTGTAAAAAATTGACGGCTGCGGAACGGCTCAGCCGATTTAAACTGTCCTTCACAAATCCTATCGCCGCAAAG
>CANEHP010000201.1 GCA_947427325.1 uncultured Clostridia bacterium
AAATCAGCACAGCTTTTCTAAAAGCAAGTATAAATCAGCACAACTTCTCTAAAAGCGGGTTCATTTCAGCACAACTGCCTTGACAGCACGAATTTCAAAAAGTGTCGGAATTTTCAAAGAAAATTCCGACCGGTTCGCAAAATAAAAAGGAGCGGAGCAAGGCGGAGTGGATTTTTATTTTGCGAATTTTGAAATTCTTTTCAAATGGAGTGGATTTTTATTTTGCGAATTTTGAAATTCTTTTTAAATCGGTAAATTACCGCCGGCTTCCCTGCGAGCGGGCAAAAACCAACACTCACATTTACTGAAAGCTGCAATAAAGCGCAGTTTATCCGAAAAACATCAAAACCTGAAGCTTTTTGAATAATCCACAAATAAAACTTGCAAAATCAAAAAAATTAGTCACATTCACCTATTGACAAAAAACCGCATATACTGTAAAATAATAGCTGTAAGACAAAACAAAGGCGTTTTGGCAGTGCTTTTATACTGCATAAAACGCTTTTTTGTTTTTCATAATTACGTTTGAAAGGGAAAAGGGACAAATGAGAGAAAAATACAATGTTAAAGAATCCTTCGGCACGGACGCTTTTAATGCCGAAACTATGAGAGAAAGACTTCCCAAGGGCACATTCAAGGCTCTTATGGAAACCATCGAAAACGGCACGGAATTAGACAGCTCCGTTGCCGCCGTTGTTGCCCATGCCATGAAGGATTGGGCGATTGAAAAGGGCGCAACTCACTATACCCACTGGTTTCAGCCTATGACGGGAATTACCGCCGAAAAGCATGACAGCTTTATAAATCCTCAGGGGGACGGCACGGTAATTATGGAATTTTCGGGCAAGGAGCTTATTAAAGGCGAGCCTGACGCTTCCTCCTTCCCCTCCGGCGGACTTCGCGCTACCTTTGAGGCAAGGGGCTACACCGCCTGGGATCCCACGTCTTACGCATTCGTTAAGGACGATACCCTTTATATACCCACGGCGTTCTGTTCCTATTCGGGAGAGGCGCTTGACAAGAAAACTCCTCTGCTCCGCTCTATGGACGCAGTTTCCGCACAAGCGCTGCGCATACTCCGATTATTCGGCAATACCACCACAAAGAGAGTTGTCGCCACTGTGGGAGCGGAGCAGGAATATTTCCTTGTAGACGAGGCTCTCTACAGCAAGAGAAAGGACCTTATTTTTACGGGAAGAACCCTTTTCGGCGCAGCGCCTCCCAAAGGACAGGAGCTTGAGGACCACTACTTCGGCACAATCAAGCAAAGAGTAAGCGACTATATGAAGGATCTGGATAAGACCCTCTGGAATTTGGGCGTACCCTCAAAGACCAAGCACAACGAGGTCGCCCCTGCTCAGCACGAATGTGCGCCCGTATTTGAAAACGCCAATCTGGCGGCGGACCACAATCAGCTTACCATGGAGCTTATGCAGAAGGTAGCCAAAAAGCACGGCTTAGCCTGTCTTTTGCATGAAAAGCCCTTTGCGGGAGTAAACGGCTCGGGCAAGCATGACAACTGGGCGCTGTCTACCAACGACGGACAAAATCTTTTGAACCCCGGCGATTCTCCTATTGAAAATGCGCAGTTCCTCACCTTCCTTGCGGCAATCGTCAAGGCTGTTGACGACCATGCGGATTTGCTCAGACTTTCGGTTGCCAGTGCGGGAAACGACCACAGACTGGGCGCAAACGAAGCGCCTCCCGCCATTATTTCGATTTTCCTGGGCGAGGAGCTTACCGACGTTATCGAAGCTCTTGTAAGCGGAAACCATATTAAGGAGCTGCACAGGCAGTTTGATATCGGTGTTTCCACCCTGCCCACCTTCCCCAAGGATACCACCGACAGAAACAGAACTTCTCCCTTTGCGTTTACGGGCAACAAGTTTGAGTTCAGAAGCGTCGGCTCTACCCTTAATATTGCAGGTCCGAACATAGTGCTTAACACCATTGTGGCAGACGCACTCTGCGATTTTGCCGACAAGCTGGAAAAAGCTCCCGATTTTAAGTCCGCTCTTAACTCTTTGCTGGTCAAGACCTTTACCGACCACAAGAGAATTATATTTAACGGAAACGGATATGATGAGAGCTGGATCAAGGAGGCGGAGAGAAGAGGACTTCCCAACCTTGTTTCCACCGTTGACGCCGTTCCCCATTTTGAGGACAGAAAGAATATCGATTTGTTTGTTAAGCATAAGGTTTTCAGCGAGATAGAAATTCATTCCAGAACCGAAACCCTGCTTGAAAATTATGAAAAGGTGCTTAATATAGAGGCTCAGACTACCGTTGATATGGCAAAGAGGGAAATACTGCCCGCCGTTCTTAAATATGAAAAGGAGATCTGCGCTACGGTCAAGGCAAAGAAGGACGCAGGCTATAAGGCGGGTGCGGAAACCGAGCTTGCAGACAGGCTTATTTCTCTCACCGATACATTAAGCGCAAGAATCAAGGAGCTTGAAGCGGACATCGCCAAGGGTCACACCATAGATGACGTTAAGGAGAACGCAAGGTATTTCCATGATACCGTATTTGCTTCCATGCAGTCCCTGCGTGCGGTTGCCGATGAGCTTGAAACTATAGTGGGAGCGGAGTATTGGCCTATTCCTACCTATACCGAGCTGTTGTTCAGCATCGATTGATCTTATCAGACTTAAAGCGGAAACGCTTTAAGATATACCTGCACCCTTTTCCTATGGCTATGACGGCTGGCTATGACGGCTTTGTCATAGCCTGTTTTTTTGTGCTGTATTACAAAATATTCATAATACCGGGCATCTGTTCTCTGCCGTAAACCTCGATAAGCTCCAGCATAACCTCGCACTCCACCAAAGCCTCGCCGTCCTCTTTTTCCAAAAGGCTTTGTATTCTTTTTGCGGTCATGGTTATTTCAAGAGAATGGTCGTTGTCTACCGTAAGAAAGTGCATTTCCCTAAAGTCCTTCCATTTGTCCCCCGCTCTTTGGGCGGCGGCTCGGGCGGCTTCCATATCGCCCTTTAAAAATTCCTCCCGAAGCTGTTCCAAGCTTTGGGCAATGTCCTCGGTTACCGAAGAGGTATATATAAGGGCGGAAATCCCCGACGCAAAAATCACTCCTGCAATAATGCAGCAAATTACTATTCTTTTCACTTTTTTCCTCCCTTATCTTTATTATCTCCTTTGTTATTTTCCTTTGGCACAATTACGGGGTTTCCGTCGGAATCTGCGGACATAACGAAAACCGAGTTCTCTTTTTGCCCCTGTTCCCTTAAAATCTCCTTTACCCAGCCTTCGCCCAGACCCGTTACCGCAAGGCTTTCCCTTGCTATTTCTCCGTCCTTTATTATCATTTCGGGGGGATTTTTTGCGCCGCTGTCCTTTTGCAGAAAGTTTATTTTTCCGTTGGTCTCCACAACGGCGTACTGCACCTGTGAAATATCGAAAATGCCCTGCTCCCGCATAGCCTCCGCCACATCGTCTATGGTGTAGCGCAGATTTTTAAGCTGAGCCTGATCTATTATTCCGTTTGAAATGATCACCTTGGGAGTGCCGCTGATGATTTTTCTTATTTTTCTGCTTTTAAGCATTATTCCCGACATAATAACGTCAAGGCACACTATCATAAGAATGGGCACAACTCCCATAAGCATGGGAATAGACGAATCCTCAAGGGCAAGGGTGGCAATATTGGAAATCAGTATGGTGGTAACAAGCTCCGAGGGCTGAAGCTCTCCCAGCTGTTTTTTGCCCATAAGCCTTAGGGAAAAAACTATAAGAATGTAAAGCAAAATCGTTCGTATAGTGATTATAAGCATTTTGTCAGCGCTCCTTATGTTTTTATTACAGTATTTTGCGCCGATTAAGGCAAAATATTATATATATGTTTAAATTGTGACAGCTTCGGTCTGTTACAGCAATAAATTTTACTTAAATTTCTTGAAATTTTAAAGGAATATGTTATAATAACCTCAGACTGCGGAAAGAGGAAAAAATTATTTAAATGTCTGAGAACA
>CANEHP010000202.1 GCA_947427325.1 uncultured Clostridia bacterium
CGAGGCAACAACATCTGTTTCCGAAGTAACAACACCTGTTTCCGAGGCAACAACATCTGTTTCCGAAGTAACAACACCTGTTTCCGAGGCAACAACATCTGTTTCCGAAGTAACAACACCTGTTTCCGAGGCAACAACATCTGTTTCCGAAGTAACAACACCTGTTTCCGAGGCAACAACATCTGTTTCCGAAGTAACAACACCTGTTTCCGAGGCAACAACACCTGTTTCCGAAGTAACGACACCTGTTTCCGAAGCAACAACATCTGTTTCCGAAGCAACAACATCTGTTTCCGAGGTAACAACACCTGCTTCCGAAGAAACAACACCTGCTTCCGAAGAAACAACACCTGCTCCCGAAGAAACAACACCTGTTACTGAGGTAACAACCGCTCCCGAAACAACATATTCTCCCGAGCAGCTTGGAAACCTTGACGCCGTAGTCAATACCGAAGAGGGTGCGCCTGCCGCTGAAATAGATATGGATAAAAATCAGATCGCAGATGCAGTGCTTTCCGAGGAAGAAAAAGAACTGCTTAAAAACGGCGAGATTTCCGTTAGTCTTAACATAGATAATATTGACAACACCGTAAGTGATGATGTTAAGAAGGCAGTTGAGGAATTTTTAACCTCCGCACAGGACGGCTTAAGCGTAGGCTTATATATTGACATAAGTATTTATAAGACCGCCGGCGGCAGCGAAAAAGCCGTAACAAATACAAATATGCCTATTAGAATTAAGCTCTCCATTCCCGAAAATCTCCGGAAGGACGGCAGATCATTTGCAGCAGTAAGAGTTCATAACGGCAAAACCGAGCTGTTAAGCGATTTGGACGGCGATTCCGACACCATTACCATTGAATCCGACCTGTTTTCCGATTATGCTATAGTGTACGCCGATTCTGCGGTAATTACCGATTCCACAACAGCTCCCGATAAGACCGACAATGACGATAACAAGAATACCGGACTTGGATTTGAAACTTCTATGGTTATTTTTATGATCATCAGTGCAGCAACTGTATTTTGTTCAGCTGTGGCAATTTACGTCAAGGGCGCTAAGAGCAAAAGATAAGAGCCGAACAGACACTAATTTCATATAGTCTTCCTATGTCAAAGCAGCGCCGTACAAAGACCGTCTTGCGTCTTTGTACGGCGCTGCTTTAATTAAATGTATTTTAAGCTGTTTTGATTTTATACTAAGTCCAATTTAAAAAGGCGCTAACCTTTTTAAATTATTCGGCTGAAGCCGAATAGCCGCTGAAGGCGGCGTGGAATGTACGTTGGGTACTATTTCTCGACGGGACGCTGTCCCGTCGGTTTCGCTTTCAGCGGAACGCTTAAAAACCTTCAAAGAACGTTTTTAAGTTAGAAATAGTATTAATAAAAAACTGCCGCCTGATTAAACCGGGCGGCAGAAATTTTTTAATGAGGATCAATCCTCGGTTTTGTCTTAAGCCTTACTTCATCATAGAAGCAACTTCATCCGCAAAGTTCTCTTCCTTCTTCTGAAGTCCCTCGCCCTTTTCGTAACGAACGAACTGAACGACCTTAATGTTCTTTCCCAGGCTTGCAACATACTTAGCAACGGTCATTTCGTCATTCTTGATATAGGGTTCGTCCATAAGGCAGATTTCTTCGGTAAACTTTTTCATTCTGCCTTCAACAATCTTTTCAAGTACATTCATGGGCTTAGGCTTAGCGGCAGTTTCGTTTTCCTTCTGAGCCAGCGCCATCTGAACTTCCTTTTCTTCTGCTATTACATTGGCGGGAACATCTGCCTGTGAAACAAACTGAGGAGCAGAAGCGGCTATCTGCAAGCAGATATCCTTTGCACACTGCTTGACAGCGTCGTCGTTTACGTCGTCAGCTTCAAGCTTTAAGAGAGTGCCGATTATGCTTCCGCCGCCGTCGTGAATGTAGCTGAACAAATCGCCTTCCATTCTTGCAAAGCGTCTAATTTTAATATTTTCGCTGATGGTAGCAATTCTTTCGGTAAGAACATCCTGAACGGTTTCGTCCGTACCGCTCATCTTAACTGCCAAAAGTGCGTCGACATCTGCAACATCGTTATCAATAACAGTCTGTGCAACCATATCGACAAATTCAACAAATCTATCGGACTTTGCGGCAAAGTCTGTTTCGCTGTTTACTTCAACGATAGCGCCAACCTTCTTAGCTGGGTCAATTTTTGTATAAACCAAACCCTCTGCCGCAATTCTGGTAGCCTTCTTAGCTGCCTTTGCAAGACCCTGCTCGCGAAGATACTTAACGGCTGCGTCAAAGTCGCCGTTAGTCTGCTCCAAAGCACGCTTGCAGTCCATCATACCGCAGTTGGTCATTTCTTTAAGCTGTTTTACATCCTGTGCGGAAATAGCCATTTTTGTTTCTTCCTTTCTAATCTAAAGAAAATTTCAGAACTGCATCTCTATGAAAACCTGTCCGGGCGGCCCTATGCTTTATGCTCCGACTTGCTTCACCGCAAGTGCAAGGCTGCCCGTTTCCGAAATTTCGTTCATTTTTTCGTTCGTTTATTTAATTGATTTTTTATTCCGATAAGCCACTATCCTATTCGGCAGTTTCTTCTGCTGCTTCTGCTGCTTCAACCGCTTCTGCCTGAATCGGCTCGGCTTCCTCGCCTGTGACAGGTGTTTCACCCTGACGTCCTTCGATAATAGCGTCCGCCATTGCGCCTGCAATCAGCTTGACAGCACGGATGGCGTCGTCGTTTCCGGGGATAACATAGTCTATTTCATCAGGATCGCAGTTTGTGTCTACAATAGCAACGATAGGAATACCCAGCTTCTTAGCTTCCGCAACTGCAATTCTCTCCTTGCGGGGGTCTACGATAAACAAAACTGCGGGAAGCTTCTGCATATTCTTGATACCGCCCAGGAACTTTTCAAGCTTTTCGATTTCAAGATTCATCTTGCTTACTTCCTTTTTGGGGAGCAAGTCAAAGGTGCCGTCCTGTGCCATTGCCTGAAGCTGTTCAAGTCTCTTGATTCTTCTCTGAATGGTGGTAAAGTTGGTCATCATACCGCCAAGCCATCTTGCGTTTACAAAATGTGCGCCCGCTCTTTCGGCCTCTTCCTTAATACTGTCGGAAGCCTGCTTTTTTGTTCCTACAAAAAGAACTTCTCCGCCCTCTTCCGTTACCTGACGAATGAACATATAAGCGTCGTCAAGCTTCTTAACGGTTTTCTGCAGGTCGATAATGTAGATACCGTTTCTTTCTGTGAAAATGTAGGGCGCCATTTTGGGATTCCAGCGTCTTGTTTGATGTCCGAAGTGAACACCTGCTTCAAGCAGCTGCTTCATTGATACTACTGCCATGGTAGTTTCCTCCTTGTTTTTTGGTTTTTCCTCCATAATGTTTACGGCATACCGCATAAATAACTCTCTTACGAACTTTTACGGTACTGCTCTGCCTTTCCGCCGAACTGCTCTTATCTTTTCGGAGCTGCCCTCACCTGTGAAAAGGTCAGCATTATGTGTGGATTTGCGGTATAAAAACCGCCTAATTATTATAACATAATATGCGGATAAATACAACTAAAGAATTTTCGTCTATTTTAACAAATTTTTAAAAAATCCTTTGCCATTATTTGTATGCCTTGGAAAATCACAAGTGACAAGTATAGTATCCTGTCCTATTATCTCAATATCGCACCATGGAATGACAAAATCCTCATCGCGCCCAAAAAGACCGAAGAACTTAGCCTTTCCGTACACAATCAGCTTACATATTTTAGCGGTACAGGTGTCAAATTCGATATCATCGGGATACCCCAATTTACAGCCTGTTTTTATGTTTATTATTTCCTTGCACCGCAGATCTTCAAATTGGCAAATCATAAAATCACCCCTTTGAACAAGTTATGCGGCTTGTAAGGGCTTTATGCCTTTTGTACGGCGTTGAGAACTTGTTCGCATAGAAATTGGCACGCATCTTTTCGGCAAATTTTGCCGATGA
>CANEHP010000203.1 GCA_947427325.1 uncultured Clostridia bacterium
AGTATTCAGTGAGGTTTACATATACGGTCGCCAGTAAACGCTCATTGTTTTTGTCAAAATGCTTTATATTAACGGTATGGCTTTTAATCACCCACCTGTATCTTCCGTATATCTTCTTGCCGATAACCAGCTTCAAAATCTCTCCGTTTTTTTCGGCGGCGGCAATCTTGTCGATCTCAGTCTGCACATTGACACCCAACTCCGATGACAATACTATCTCAAAGCTGATGGTGTCCGCATTGCGTCCAACAAACTCAACAAGCGAGTTTCCCGCATGCCTTTGATGCTCCGAATACGCCGCCGAGCCGCTTTGTTTAAAATTGGTTAAAGTCTCTATCTTATTTGACGATACCGTAAAAACGATATTTCCCAAGCTTCCGACCGTCATCACAGCCCTCCTATCACAAAACCGTCCTCATTAAATCCGGGATTGTATATACATAAAACCGTGTCGCCCACGGCAGGAAACCACGGAGCAGCCTCTGCCTCAACATCCACATTAACGTCCACATCTACGTTCACATTATTGCTTTGTGCATCTTCTTCGCTTTCGCTTACCTTTGTTTCCGCCGTTGCTGTTGCCTTAGCAGTAACCGCAGGCGGCGATTTAATTACCTTAAGCCACCCCGAAACCATATCCTCCGAAGGAAAATGCACTCTGACAGCACTGTCACCGGGGCTTACAGCGCTGACAACACCGATCCTGATAATATCGTTCATTTTGCTCTCCTTTTTAACAGAAATTTTAAAAAAGTTAAAAAAAGCATTGACACGTAATAAATTACGTGTTATAATATATTTGTAAAGAGGAAAAATAACGAAAAGCTATTCCTCATGCGAGGTTATCCGAATGTTGAAAGCGGACGGTTGGTACGAAGTAAATTGTGTAGGCGATCATCACCAATTCAAACACCCGACCAAGAAGGGAAGAGTCACGGTCACACATTCGAGAAAAGACATCCCGCTGCCAACCTTGCAAAGCATTTCAAGACAATCGGGGCTTAAGTTCTAATACTAATTCTTAATTAAAATAAGACAAAGCCGGCGGGTGGGGCGTTCCTGATCAAGGAAGTCCCGACGCAGGAATATGCGGATATTTCAAGTCGGGCTGACACAGAGCAGGGACGCCCCGGTCGGTGGATTTGTCTGATTTTTATTAAGATTTAGTATAAGTCCCTGTAATTGCCGCAATTTGAAAGGAGAGCTAATATGTATCCTGACACCTATGAATTTATCGCTGTTTTAGACTACAGCAACGGAAAAACTGTGGGTGTTTATTTTCCTGATTTACCCGGCTGTATAGGCTGTGAGGATAATGCTCAAAGCGCTGTAAAAAGTGCGAAAAAAGCATTGCAGTTACACCTTTACGGAATGGAGGAAGATGGTGATAAAATTCCCGCAGCATCAGATTTTATCGATCTTAGTCTGAAAGAACATGAGTTGCCCGTTCTCATAGATGTTTATATGAAACCGTTTCGGGAAAAAATGCATACTCGATATGTCAAAAAAACCTTGTCAATTCCAAGCTGGATAAACGCAATCGCCGAAGAACAGGGAATTAACTTTTCAGCCACACTTTTAAGCGCACTGAAAGAAAAATGTCACATTGAAGATTAATAACAGCGGCAGCAAAAAGGCTGCCGTTTTTATTTATCCATACAATATCTTATTAACCCTTGCCTGCACCCTCGAATAATCGTGTCCTGCGGCAGTAAGTCTATCAATACGCTCTTGCCCGTTGCCCCAATCACCACGAATACATTCTTGTGCCAGCTTGTCTATTGCCGCATCATCATCGGCGGGTGTTATTGCTGTTTTTGCTGCTTCGTTTAGTGCTTTTCGGAGCGTTACCTGCGTAGTATATCCCGACCGGGACACGCTGTGCTTTGCCTGCTTTATGATATACTTTCCGCTCCACGCTCCGAAATCCTCAAGCTCCACCGCACATCCTGCCGTCAAGCTTGTGTCGCCGGGAAATGTAAAATTGGCCTTATACTCATACTTGTTGTAAAGCCTCAGCATTTTATGCGCCAAAAGCTGAGCCTCCGCCACACTGCTTACCTTTTGATGTATATTAAGGCACTGATTTTTAGCGCCGTCCTCTTCACGGTAATTCTCCGCATATTCGGTAGCGGAAATAACTGTGCCGCTCGGTGTGGTATAGCTCACCCGGCAGCTTGTATATATGTCGTTTGTACCGGTATAAAGGCGGTATTTTTCATATCCGCCCTGCTCCCCGAAACGTATAGTCCTTACCGCTTTTTTCTGTTCATAAGCGGATTGGTCAAAGATAACCAAAATTTTATTGGTAGCTTTAAGGGAAGCGCCCGCATCGTGACAGAGCTTTTGCAAAAAAGCAATATCCGACATACGGTATTGCTCAACACGGGTATATTTGGGATTGAATACCGATTCAAACATCACCGTCAGCCCGTTATTTTTTGCAATCGCCTGCACAATGTCTTTCAGCGTAACATTCTCCCAGGACTTGCTTTTCTGCGTTTGCCTGACGGAGCAGGAATAGGGCAGGGAAGTAGCCTTTATAGTCACGGTAGCGGGCGGACCGTCAGCGTCAACCGAATCAAGCTCGAATTCGCCACAGTCTAAAACATCGTCCTTTCCGTCACCGTTCCAATTTTCACGGATAATAACAGCGGAAATTTTAAGTCCCCTGCTTCCCGAACGCTCGGGTATCTGCTGTACATCGGAACTTGCCTTCCGCACCTGATTTTCCGCAAACCAACCGAGATAATCAATATGTATAGGATATGGAATACCCGCCGCAAGGTTAAGATAGGTGATTTTGCCCTTGTGGTTTGTGACTTCAGCTCCGGGACTGCCTCCCCACGAGGAGATTTGCGGTCTGCCCGAACAGATAACCTCGTCTCCGATTTTCCAGCTGTTTCCTGAGCTGTCGCCCCCTGAATAGGTAGTTACATTAGTTAGAGTGCTGTATGTGCTTGTATTGCTTGAAGTGCTGTTGGTGCTGCACGAACCGTCCGAGCTTTCCAAAGCTTTAAGGTTAGCACTCTTTATATACGCTGTTCTTCCCGAATATGTAATATTCGCCCAGCTGCCCACAAATTTCTTAACAGTAACCACCATACCGTAAGGCAGCTTGCCTAACACCTTGCCGCTTTCCGATGCGGTACTGCGGACATTAACTCCGCTTGTGGCGGTGACCTTATATGACATATTGCCGCCGGAGCTGCCCGACGAAGAGCTTGACACCGTTTCAACAGATGCACTGTCGGAGGAAGCCTGATTTATTATCTCTCCGCCTGACGCTGCGTCTGAAATAAGAGTGTCAAGCCATTTCTGCATCCAGTTTCCTTCACGGTCAAGGACCTTAATCTGTAGATCGTCCGCCTCGTCCTCTTCGTTGTCGGTAAAGGTCAGGGAAAGCAAATCGTCATTTACTTTAACGGAAATATCCATACCGCCCAAAACAACTTGTGTATCTGCACGCCGTGCCTTATTTACATCGCTCATCCTTCTGCCTTCTTCCAGGGCGGAAGATTATCCGCCGATATTTTTGTTTCTACCTCCGGAATGTCAAGAATAACCCCCGCCGAAAAGATGTATATCTTTCTATACTGAGGATTGGCGGCTATAAGCACATCGGTAAACCTTGTATCACCATACATTTTATGGGTAATGCCGTCCCACTTATCGCCCTGAACGGTAGTATATGTCACACATAAGCCCCCCTTCGTGCATCTATTCCTCTGTTCCTCAGTGTATTTTCAATCAGCTCCACAATCTGATCGGAAATCTCCTGCATATTATCCCGGAGATCGCTGCCGCTGCCGTTAATATAGAACTGAGGAGCGATGGTAATGCTTTCGGGAACGCTATTCGTCTCAGAATTTCCGCCTCCAAGAATAGCCTTTGTTTCAGCTGCGGTGAATACCTGTTCTCCTCCGCCGAAATAAGCCAGCTCGGGACCGTTCTCGCCTACCATAGCCCAACCTC
>CANEHP010000204.1 GCA_947427325.1 uncultured Clostridia bacterium
CCTGAATAATTCCTTGAATAATAATTGATATGTATTCTGTCATTGACTATCTTTCTCCTGTTTTTTCTATGTAGCGGGGCTGTAAAAAATTGACAGTTGGCAGTTGACAGTTAAGGTGCGGGCTTCACCGACAGATTTGAAATTTTACGTTTCTGCCGATATATCAAGCCGTTTCCCTGAAAAAACGGCACATTAGCATAGGTGATTAGACCGATACTACTATACTAATGATATTTTAAATCGACGAAACCGTTCCGCAACTGTCAACTATCAACTGTAATTTTTCAATTTTTTAAAGCTCCCTTTTAAGGCGACCTTTCCGAAAACGGGTTTTCGGCTTTATGCCGATTGCTAATTGTAGTAAAGTGAATTTATCTTATTTTTCGGGTTGATATAAGCATTGGGGTTAGTTGAAAAAAAGCTGTAGGGCTGACTTTTTCCGTTTATTTTTACAGAAGTGGCAATCCCGTCCTTTGTCCTTTTTTCGGAAAATTCGGGCATTTCGGAGGAGTAAAAAATATCGTATTCGCTGATAATCGTGTGAAGCATTTTACCATTCCTCCGCAGAGATAAATTTTCCGTCCTCATAAACCAAATCGCCGCTGCAAATCATATTAAGAAGAGAAACTGCCCTCTGCTCGTCTATTTCTTCTGTTTTATGAGCCGTGATGTTTTTTCGGGATTTTTCTTTATTGTTTTGTTTTTTGGCGCTTCCCTTTTTCTTGGAGGAAGGCTTTTTCTCCTCCTCGTCACTGCTTTCAATCATATCATAAAGACACTGCACAGCGTCGGACAGCCCGCCCAATCCGTCGATAAGACCTTCCTTCACCGCTGTTTCTCCGTCTAACACAGAGCCTACGTCCATAACCAATTCGTCTTTTTTCATCATAAGCTCTTTAAATCTTGACGCAGACATTGCGCTGTTTTTTGTGACAAAGTTTATGATCCTTTCCTGCATTCTGTCAAAGTATGAAAGAGTCTGAGGGATTCCCAAAAGCATTCCGTTCATTCTTACAGGATGCACCGTCATAGTAGCCGACGGAACGATAAAGCTGTGCTTTGCGCTTACCGCAAGAGGTACTCCGATAGAGTGACCGCCTCCCACCACTATGGAAACGGTAGGCTTTTTCATACCCGCAATAAGCTCGGAAATTGCAAGTCCCGCCTCCACATCTCCGCCTACGGTGTTAAGAATTATCAAAAGACCCTCAATATCGGGATCCTGCTCTATTGCCACAAGGGCGGGGATTATATGCTCGTATTTTGTGGTTTTATTCTGTGGAGGCAAAATATAGTGTCCCTCGATCTGACCTATAACGGTTAAACAGTGAATGGCGTGCTTGGCGTTTGTCGCCACGATACCTGTGTCTATAATCATTTGATTCTGACCGTCCACTGTGGAAGCTTCCTTTTCTTCGCCGTTTTCTTCGGTTTCCGAGGTATTTTTTTCGTTTTCCGTTGCTTTTGTATTTTCGCTGTTTTTACTTTGTTTATTCTTTTTATTTGCCATAATTACCACCTTTTTTTAAAAAATTCTGTTTATGATATTTTTTTCAAAATGCGGTAGATTATGCACAATTTAATGCGACCCATACATTATACCAAATTTTTCAGAAAAAGTAAACAGTTTTTTATTTTACAGTCCTATTTTCGATACACCGAATATGTTAATTTTTTATCTAAGTCCCTAAGTCCCACACCGAAGCTCTAACCGGCTTACGTCACGGGTTTTCTCATAAACTCGGGGCGCCGCTCTTTATGTATGTTCTTTAGAACTTGTTCTCATAGGAATGGTGCGCGGATTTTCGAGCAAATTTTGTCGAGGACAAGGAAAAATTCCGCAGGAATACTCGTGTATTTCAAGGAATTTTGACGCAGTCATCGGCAAAATTTGCCGAAAAGATGCGTGCCAATTTCTATGAGAACAAGTTCTTACATTGTTTAAAAGGATTTTTTTGTAAAAATGCTTGTATAAAAATTGCTTATTGAAAAAATATGCGATATGTGTTAAAATAATTACATTATCTTAGACAAAAGGAGTATTTTTAATGATCGTTACAGACAACAGCCTTTGCAATATTGATATTTCAAAAAATGCCGCCGAAAAGAATATACATGAATACATAGTTTCCCTTTTCGAAAGCGGCATCGATCTTGTGGAAATCGATTATAAATCCTGCAAATACTTAAAGGATATAAGCACCTCAAACAGGTTTATATTTCGGGCGGATACTCCTGCGGACTTGGCTTATATACGTCTTAAGGAATTTTATTATGTGGCTGTTCCCTATGAGCTTTTGCCTGTGGCAGTGAGCTTTCAAAGGGCTAAATACCTTGTGGAGATAGACGGCGAGTCTCATAATACAGAGGAACTGATAAATATATGCAGAAAAATTTCATATACGGATTTTGAGGGAGCTGTACGAATAGTAAAAAACTTTGATTTAAGCACTGATGAGCTTTCCGAGTTTATCGAGCGTTACTATGACGAATTTACTCTACCTCTTGATATTTGTCCGCTGAACTCACGCCTGACGGGGCTTGACGCAGCCTACAAGGCCTTTGAAAAGGACGTGAATATGATAACCATGGGCTTTTCCGCCTCCTGCTTTTACACTCCCTACGAGCTTTTTGTAATGTATTTCCCAAACAACCTTAAAATCAACCCTCAAATTGCTTTAATTCCCTATCTTTTGGTCTGCGCCGCAATGTATAACCTTGTTACGGACGACGCCAACAAGGGTCTGTACAATATTATCAGTGTTCTTGATACATATAAAAAACCGATAGTCAATATCGACAGTATAATTGACCGGGATTTGTCGGTTAAGCGATTAGGCAGAATAACAGAAAACCCCTTTGACGCTTTTTCCGCAGCGCAAAATTCCTTTTTCAGCGAGTATGATCTTAATGTGAATTACGACGCCTGCAAAAAGCTTTCCGAGGTGTTGGACAACTCGGATCTGATACTTTATAACAGGTTTTTCAGTAAGAGCGACATTAAGAATTAGGGCAGAATAAGGGAGCTGTAAAAAATTGGAAGTTTACAGCTGATAGTTGACAGTTGTGGAACGGCTTCGCCGATTTAAAATATCATCAGCCGGTCTTTTCACATATGTCAACTATAAGCCGTCAATTTTTTACAGCTCCTGTTTCCGATTTTTGTCGGGAAACTCCGCTGAACTTATCATAAATTCTTATCATTGTCACTCACCGAATATTTTTTTGCCGCCTTGTATGTGTAGAAAACATCAGCAAATGCACAAACCGCCAAAGCGGTCAATGACAATACGGTACAAGCAAATCCTTTTGCAAAGCAGCTGATCAATACTATAACAGCTCCCGTAATAATAAGCGAAATACCGCCGAATCTTTGACTCCTTTTCCATACCGTTTCGTTTTTCATGCTTCATACGGTTCTTAAGCCAATAAGGGAGTTCATTCGCAGCTTAGGCATAATATTGCCCAGTATAATAAAGGATATGCCCAAAACCATAAAAACCGGCTGATTGATATCAAACTTAACAGAAGAAAGATTTTCGATTCTGTTATATGCGGTATAAAGAAAATAGCCTGTCAGAGCGTTAAAAAGCGCAAGTGAAACGATTCCGGTTATTATACAAATATTTTCGCTGTTTTTGCCTGTTTTCTCAACCTTGGCACAAATTTTCGCCATACCGAGCATAAAAAGACCAAAAGCTATTGAAAACACAGGCAGAATAAGGCTTTCGTATTTGCTGCCCCAACGGGTGACCTGATTGTCTATATCATAGTGAGCCGGAATCTGCTCGGGCAAAAAGGGCAGCGCCGTCAATGCAGCTATCAGCGGAAAAAACATAAAAACACACAGCACGATTTTCTTTACTTTCATAACTAACCTCCCCGTAAATTGCTTATCCACAAAACCGCTTCATCAAGTATAGAAAGATTAAGCTCATAGTAGATAAAGTTT
>CANEHP010000205.1 GCA_947427325.1 uncultured Clostridia bacterium
TTGGGATTATCTGATTTTACGCCTCGAAGCAAGAGAATTTTAGAAAACGCTTTAAATGAAGCAAGAAAGGAAAATTCCGCTTTTGTGGGGACAGAGCATATACTTTACGCTCTGCTGAACGACGAGGACTGTTACGGCAGCTTATTCTTAAAGGAAATGGGAGCGGATATATCGGGGAGTATGCGTGACTGTACCGCAGGTCAAACACAGCATTTGAAGGGACTGTCAAAAAGAAATGCAGTTACCGAGCCGATGATGCTGAAATACGGCAGAGATTTGACTTCTCTTGCAGAGGAGGGAAATATCGACCCTGTTTTTTGTAGAGACGGCGAAATACAAAGAATGATACAAACGCTTATGAGAAGGAGAAAAAATAATCCTTGTCTGGTGGGAGAAAGCGGAGTCGGAAAAACTGCCGTTGCGGAAGGATTGGCTTTAAGAATTGCAGACGGCAGAGTTCCCGATATGCTGTTAAATAAGCGTATATTTATGTTGGATATTACGTCAATGATAGCGGGGGCAAAGTACAGGGGTGATTTTGAGGAAAGAGTTAAAGCGGTGTTAGACAAGGTAGTCCAAAATAGGGATATAATATTATTTATAGATGAAATACACAATATTGTGGGAGCAGGCTCGGCGGAGGGAGCTATAGATGCAGCAAATATATTAAAGCCGCTGCTTGCAAGAGGAGAAATCCAGCTTATCGGGGCGACCACCTTTGAAGAATATCGAAGGTATATAGAAAAGGACAGCGCCTTGGAGAGAAGATTTCAGCCTATAAAGATAGAAGAGCCTGACGAGAACGCAGCAAGAAAGATACTTTTAGGTTTAAAGGATAAATATGAGGCTCACCATAAGATAATAATTACCGATGAAGCAATAAATAAGGCGGTTTCTTTATCTGCACGGTATATTCATGACCGCCGTCTGCCCGATAAAGCCATAGATTTAATAGATGAAGCTGCGGCAAGACAAAGACTGAAGGCTTACGCCGACTCTCCTGTATATAACAATTTGGAGAACGAGCTTAAACAATGCCGCATAAATAAGGATAACGCCATTAAGGAACAGAACTTTGAAAAAGCGGCAGCGCTGAGGGATAAGGAAAGTAATCTGCTAAAGCAGCTTAGCAGTGTAAAAAATCAAAATAATGGCAACGATGTTAAATGTACAAGGGTAGATGCCGATGCAATATGTGAGATTGTGTCTTTGTGGAGCGGCATACCCGTAGGAAGATTATCCGAAGATACCGCAAAAGCTCTTTTAGGATTAGAGCACAGCTTAAAGTCACAGATAATCGGACAGGATAAGGCAGTTGAAACGGTAGTAAGGGCAATTAAGAGAGGACGAATCGGGCTTAAACAAACCAACCGGCCAATAGGCTCCTTCATCTTTTTAGGACCTACGGGGGTGGGAAAAACCGAGCTTTGCAAGTGTCTTGCAAAGGAGCTATTCGGCAGCGAAAAATCTCTTATAAGGTTTGATATGTCGGAATTTATGGAAAAACATTCGGTTTCAAAGCTTATAGGAGCGCCTCCGGGCTATGTAGGCTATGTACAGGTCGGTTGATTTATCGATCGGTTAAGACAAAATGATTGCTCTTTAATTCTAATTTATGATATATAAATGTCTCATCCCGATATTTTTGACTTGTTATTGCAGATACTGGACGATGGGGTATTAACATCTTCCGAAGGCAGAGCGGTAAGCTTTTCCGATACCGTGCTGATTATGACGGGAAATATCGGCGCAAGAAAACTGACTGACAGCAAGGTTAATATGGGCTTTAATGATATGAGCAGCGACAAAAATATCGGAGAAAAAATTAAAGAGGAGCTGAAAACGGTTTTTAAGCCCGAATTTCTTAACAGGGTAGATGAAACGGTTATTTTTGAGCCGTTAAATATGGCTTCTGTTTGTAAAATTTGCTGTTTAATGCTTGACGGCCTTTGCAAAAGAGCGGAGTATTCGAAAATAAAGCTGTCGTATACTGACGAAGCGGCAAAGACTTTGGCGGAGAAGGGCTATGATAAAGCACTGGGGGCAAGACCCCTCAGAAGGCTGATAATTTCACAAGCGGAGGACAAATTAGCCGAAATGATTTTGGCGGGAAAGATAAAAGAGGGCGATAGGGCTGTCATAGACTGCGACGAGCAAGGGAAAATTGAAATCAGATAGAAAAACTGCTGCTATGAAATTAAATTCTTAGCAGCGGTTTTTTATTGACAATAAATACTCATTATGGTAAACTTGAGCTATAACAGGCTAAGAACTTGTTCTCATAGAAATTGGCACGCATCTTTTCAGCAAATTTTGCCGATGACTGCGTCAAAATTCCTTGAAATACACGAGTATTCCTGTGGAATTTTTCCTTGTCCTCGACAAAATTTGCTCGAAAATCCGCACACCATTCCTATGAGAACAAGTTCTAAGTTCAACTGCCGTTTTTATGTATTGCCGATAATTTAATAAACAGGCTGTGTCTTTGAAAGAAAGGAAAAATATGAATTACCAAACAAGGCTTTGGCTGCTGACCGAAAAAATAACGGAAAACGCTGAAAATTCAGCGAACAATATAGATTTTAGCGGCGTTCTTGTCTCATTTTTATATTTTTTAGGCGCTTTGCTGCTTATTTATTTGGTGCTTGTGCTGGTTAACAAATGGGGAAAAAAGAAACAGGGACAAAATAAAGATATTACAGGGACAGATGAAAATGCTGTAAATGAACAGGCGGAAAAAGAAACGGATAATAAAGGAGAGAAATAATGGCTAAAAGGGTTATGCTTGCCATGAGCGGAGGCGTTGACAGCTCCTGTGCGCTTTTGCTTTTGAAAAGACAGGGATATGAGGTTATAGGTGCGACTATGCACCTTTATGATAATGAGGATATCGGAGTAAAAAGCAAAACCTGCTGTTCGTTAAACGATGTGGAGGACGCAAAGGCAGTTGCCGCAAGATTTAATGTTCCGCATTATGTTTTTAACTTTAAGGAAAAATTTAAGCATGATGTAATTGACCGTTTTAACAGCGAATACCTAAAAGGACGCACTCCAAATCCTTGTATAGACTGCAACAAATACTTAAAATTTGACGCACTGTTGGAAAGAGCTTTGATGATGGAATGTGATTACATAGCCACAGGACATTATGCAAGGACGGAATATGACGAATCGTCGGGGAGATATTTGCTTAAAAAAGCCGTAAGCGGCATCGGAAACAATAAAAAGGATCAATCCTATGTGTTGTATAATCTTACGCAGGAGCAGCTTGCTCACACTCTTTTCCCTTTAGGAAAAATGGATAAGGAGGATGTGAGAAAAATTGCGGAAGAAAACGGTCTTGTGAATTACGATAAACCGGACAGCCAGGATATATGCTTTGTTCCGGACGGAGATTATGCCAAGTTTATTTGCGAATATACGGGAATACAGCAGCAGGAGGGAAGTATTACGGATAAAAGCGGTAATTATTTAGGTCAGCACAACGGTATAATAAACTATACTGTCGGACAGAGAAAGGGCTTGGGCATATCCTTCGGGAAGCCTATGTATGTTATCGGGAAAAGCGCCGAAAGCAATACTGTGACAGTCGGGGAGAGCAGCGATCTTTATTCGGACAGTTTAATTGCAAAAGAACTGAATTGGATAGCGATAGACAAGCTAACCCACAGCATTAGGTGCAGGGCAAAAACAAGGTATTCCCAAACCGAACAGGATTGTACGGTTTATCCTCAAGGTGACTGTAATGTTAAAGCAGTGTTTACAGAGCCTCAGAGAGCCATTACAAAGGGACAGAGAGTTGTTTTTTATTCTAATGATACTGTAATCGGCGGAGGAATTATAGATTAAAAATTCTTTAAGAAAATTGTAATATTTTAAGAATTGACATTTTTCTTGATAAAAGTTATAATCAAAAGTGGGATGTTTCCCGTTTTAAAGGCGAGGGAT
>CANEHP010000206.1 GCA_947427325.1 uncultured Clostridia bacterium
CACGAGTATTCCTGCGGAATTTTTCCTTGTCCTCGACAAAATTTGCTCAAAAATCTGCGCACCATTCCTATGAGAACAAGTTCTTAGAAGTATGTATTTACGGGATTTACGCAAATTTACACAAAGGAGGTCTTTCACCATGACAAAGGATTTTGAAAAACATTTGAGAGAAAACCATCTCTCGGACAACACGATAAGGGCTTATATTTCCACTGTTAATTATTATTTGGAGAATTACGGCACAGTGTCCCCCAAATATCTTAACAGCTATAAAATATGGCTGATCGAAAACTTTAAGCCTCAGACCGTCAATCTGCGAATACGGGCGGTAAACTGCTATCTGGAATTTATCGGAAAGGAAAAGTGGAAGATGCCTTCGGTAAAGGTGCAGCAAAAAGCCTTTTTGGAAAACGTGATCAGTCAGGCGGACTATGAATATTTTAAATCCTGCTTAAGAAACGATAATGAAATGTTCTGGTATTTTGCCATACGCTTTATGGCGGCTACGGGCGCCAGAGTAAGCGAGCTTTTGCTTATAAAGGCGGAGCATGTAAAGTTGGGCTATCTGGATCTGTATTCCAAGGGCGGCAAGCTAAGGCGCATTTACATTCCCAAGTCCTTACGGCAGGAAGCTCTTCCGTGGCTTAAGAAAAACAAAAGGGAAAGCGGATTTATTTTTTTAAACAAGAATAAAGAGCTTATTACGCCAAGGGGATTGTCAAAGCAGCTGAAGCAGCTTGCGGTAAAATACGGAATAAATCCCATGGTGGTTTATCCTCACTCCTTCCGTCACCGCTTTGCAAAAAATTTTTTGGAAAGGAGCAACGATATTGCCTTTTTGGCGGATCTTATGGGGCATGAGAGTATAGAAACCACAAGAATTTATTTGAGAAAAACCTCAACGGAGCAGAGGGATTTGGTGGATAATTTGGTGGATTGGTAATTGCCGCTTTTTATTAAGGGGTTTAATACTATTTCTAAGGGGATGTAAAAAAATTGACAGTTGACGGTGGACGGTTGACAGTTGACAGTTGACAGTTGACAGTTAAGGTGTCGGCTTCGCCGAAAATCCACAAGCCCTATAGTATTAAAGGCACGAATTTCAAGGATCAAACAGGGCTGCGTTTTCCGCCCGTTTTTCAAGCAGAAAATGCAGCCCCGAGGGTTTTTAAATTCTTTTTAAATCGAAAATCCGATCCTTACTTAGCATAGTCAACGACTCTCGACTCTCTGATAAGATTGATCTTGATTTGTCCGGGATATTCAACTTCGTTTTCAATTCTATGGGCAATATCTCTTGCCAGGACTGTCATTCTTTCATCGTTGACAACCTCGGGCTTAATAAGAATACGTATCTCCCTGCCCGCCTGAATTGCGTATGACTTATCCACTCCGTCGTAGCCCGTGCAGATTTCCTCAAGCTTTTCAAGACGCTTGATGTAGCTTTCGTAGTTTTCGCTTCTTGCGGCAGGTCTTGCTGCGCTTACCGCATCGGCTGCCTGCACAAGGGCGGCGATTACCGTTCTGCACTCCACATCGCCGTGGTGGGCTTCAACGGCATGGATAACCTCGGGATTTTCCTTATACTTTTTGCAGACCTCAACGCCGATAGCTACATGGCTGCCCTCGATTTCGTGTGTAAGAGCCTTGCCTATATCGTGGAGCAGTCCCGCTCTTCTTGCAACGGCTGCGTCAACGCCCAGCTCGCTTGCCATAATTCCCGCAAGGTGAGCAACCTCAATAGAGTGAATAAGCACATTTTGGCTGTAAGAGGTTCTGAAATAGAGTCTTCCCAAAAGCTTTACCAGCTCGGGGCTTAATCCGTTTACATTGGTTTCCAGGCAGGCGCGCTCGCCCTCTCTCTTGATTTTCTGTTCAACCTCTCTGCGGGCTTTTTCGACGGTTTCCTCAATTCTTGTGGGATGGATTCGACCGTCCTGTATAAGCTTTTCAAGAGCAATTCTCGCAATTTCTCTGCGCACTCTGTCCTGGCTTGAAAGCGTAATGGCTTCGGGAGTATCGTCGATTATCAGATCAACGCCTGTAAGCTGTTCGAGGGTACGGATATTTCTTCCCTCTCTTCCTATGATCCTGCCCTTCATTTCATCGTTGGGCAGCGGCACAACGGACACCGTAAGCTCGGAAACCGTTTCCGAGGCAAGCCTTGAAATGGCAAGGGCAATAACCGACCTTGCCTTGTCGTCGCATTCGTCCTTTAGCTTTTGCTCATAAGCGAGTATTTTCACCGCCTTTTCATGAGTAAGCTCGCCGTCCAGCTGCTGTAACAGCAGCTCCTTTGCCTGGTCTGAAGTGTATCCGCTGATTTCCTCTAATTGAGCCTGCTGTTGATCCCTCAGGCTCTCTGCCTCTGCAAGCCTTCTCTTTGCATTTTCGTTTTTTGCGTTCAGGCTTTCCTCTAAGCGTTCGATTTTGTCGGTTTTTCTGTCTAAGTTTTCTTCCTTTTGAGTAAGTCTGCGTTCGGATTTTGTAAGCTCCGCTCTACGTTCCTTAATTTCTCTTTCTGCGTCTGAACGAAGCTTGGATATCTCTTTTTCGGCGTTTTCCTTTAGCTTATAGCTTTCTTCCTTTGCTTCCAGCAAAGCGGTTTTCTTTGCAGTGGCCGCCTTTTCCTTTGCCTCGGAAACAATTCTTGCCGCCTCTTTTTCAGCGGATTCAAACTGCGCTTCGGCATTTTTCTTGCGGCTTTCTATTCCTTTGCGGAACATAATCACACCGAAAACTCCGCCGAGAGCCAGTGCCGCAACTATAAGAACTATCGCCAACCAAAGTTCGATTTGTCCCAAATGCAATTCCTCCTTTTCATAATATTCTCGGCTACGATTTAAAAATCCCTTAACCAAGGTTTCAAAAGAACTTTGCATTTGAAACAAGGCAAAATTTATATTAACCCGCCCTAACTAAAATGACATTAGCGTCGGCGGAGAAAGTGTAAAATGGGATTATATATGTAACCTAAAACGCAAGTCATTTGCGTGAATCTAAATAAAATAGCTCTATATAAGGGTTTCGGGACTTTTTGCCCCTAACTCATTAAATATAGTATACGAGCCTATTCCAATATATAATTTTACGGCATTTTTAACAAATTGTCAATAGCAAATTAGTCAATTCTCGAAAATTTTGTAAAATACTTGTGAGATTTTTATGTACGGCTTGACATTCTCTTTTAAAAATGATATACTAATTCAGCGTTATGAAATAAGTATGGCAAAATAATCGTGAATTATTTGCCGGAATGATGGAATTGGCAGACGTGCCGGACTCAAAATCCGGTGGTAGCGATACCGTGCGGGTTCAAGTCCCGCTTCCGGCACCAAGAAAATTTCGGGGCGAGGAACATCTCGCCCCTCAATTTTCGTCCAAAATCGCTTGGCGGTCACAGACCGCCATTTTTGCTGTGCAAAAACCACGATTTTGGACACGTGCTGCTCCTACGGTATATTTGTTTTTGAAAAATCTTTTTAGGAACGTTGTTACAGCGGCGAAGCGCCGCACCTAACAAAGCTCGGCTTAGGTCGAGCTTTGTTTTTTGTCTTTCGCACCGCCGAAATCTTTTTGGTAACTATATCACAGAAGCAAATTGAGTTGACAGTTGACAGTTTACAGTTGACAGTTGTGGAACGGCTTCGCCCATTTAAAATATCATTAGTCGATCTTATTTCCGGTGCGAATGCGGCATTTTTTCAAAGAAACGGCTTGAAGTGCCGGCAGAAACGTAATAATTTCAAAACCGTCGGCAAAGCCGACACCTTAACTGTCAACTGTCAACCGTCAATTTTTTTACAGCCCCCGACAAAGTATGCTTCCTGTCACCCTAAGCCATGCAGGAGCGCGTCCCGCCGCAAGACGGGAAAGGCAGTTTTCAAAGCAATTTGAATAAAATAAAAAATTCCCC
>CANEHP010000207.1 GCA_947427325.1 uncultured Clostridia bacterium
CGGCAAAATTTGCCGAAAAGATGCATGCTGAGCTTTATGTGAACACGCTCTAATTACATAAGCTCCTTAACTTTTTTCAATCATTTTTCGCCGAGAATGATATACTTTATATTTGAATCAATTTCGTCTGAATTAAGCCCGCTGCGAATAAGGGGCTGTATCACCTCACGGCTTTCTCTTGTATGAGGAAGCGTGGAAGCAAGCTTATTTGCTTTATCCGAGTTTCCGCATTTCAAATACAAAAAACACAGCGCAGCACGCATTGTACTTTTTTGCTTTTCGTTGTCCGATAATGAAAGTCCCTTTTCGGTCAGTGCGGCAGCCTCCTCACAATCACCCTTTAATGCCAAAGCACCTGCCAATCCCAACAATATATCGGGATTGTTGGGATAAATTTTTATTGCGTTGCGATAAACCTTTTCCGCGGAAGAATAATCTCCCTGCCGCTGAAAATCTGTAGCCGTGCTGTGGATATTATCTATTGTTTCTTCGCTGCGTATAGTATCCATTCCCATAAGCAGATCAATGCTTGTCTCGAATATGTTGGCAAGTGCGGGAAGCAAGGTAATATCGGGATAACATTCTCCACGCTCCCATTTAGAAACGCTCTGAGGAGTAATCCCCAAATAACTCCCAACCTCCTCCTGTGTCAAATCCTTCAAAATGCGATACTTTTTTAAACTTTCTGCTAAATATAACATAGCGATTCTCCTTTGTGATTTATTTTATACTTATTGTATCACAATGTAACCGCCTGTACAATAACGCATTCGTTAACAAAAACTCAACCGTTATATCCAAGCAGAGCCTTTAACAGCGCTTTATTTTCCTCGCTGCTTCCCGCCGTTATCCTAAGATAATCCCCCATATGTCTGACAGCAATAGACTGTGTAAGCAAATATTCAAATATTTCCTTTGCCTTTGGCGTTTTGATAAACAAAAAGTTTGTAACGGAAGGATATATTTTTTCAAAAAAAGGAAAGCTTCTCTCGCAAATACCGTTGTCAAGCTCATTTAAAGCGCAAACACAAGCTTTTATCCGTCTTTCCATTTCCTTTTTGTCGGAAAGAAGGTACTCCGCAGCACATTGAGTTAAGCTGTTTACATTATAGGGAGATTTTGCGGCTCTGAGCTTTTCGGTAATCAAACTGTTGCTGACGGCAAAGCCAAGCCTGAGCCCTGCCATTCCCAACGCCTTTGAGCAGGTGCGAAGCACAATAAGATTGTCATAGCCCGCCGTATCCTTGATCAAGCTTTGTTCCTCAGAACCCGCCCAAAAATCCATATAGGCTTCGTCAAGAATAACAAGAGCGTTTACGGAAGTGATAAGCTTAATTACATCCTCCCTGCAAAGTCCCAAGGAAGTGGGATTGCACGGATTTGAAAATAAAACCGCTCTGATCTTTTCCGCATTTACCGCTTCAATCACCTTATCTATGTTGATCGAAAGATCATCTTCCTTTTTCATCACCCTTACGTCAAGCTCATAAAGGCTTGAATAAAAGGAATACATGGAAAAATCGGGAGCGAGAGTAAGCACCTTTTCATTTTTTTCCAAAAAACAAGCGGTGATAATGCTTATAAGCTCGTCAGAACCGTTCCCCGCCGTCACCAAGTCGGGATTTATTCCGTAAAATTCACTGTAGGCGGCAATCAGTCTTTTAGCGTAGGGGTCGGGATATCGGTTAAGAGCCGCGCCTTTAACCGCCCTTGCCAAAACATCGTCCGAAGTGCCTATAAAGCTTTCGTTGGCGTCAAGCCTTATTTTGTAATCTCCCTGAATAGGGTCGTAAGGCGTTAGTTTTACAAGCTTTTCCGTTATTTCATACATATCAGCGTATATCCTCTATTCTAACCTTTATTGAATTTGCATGAGCGGTAAGCTTTTCTTTTTCCGCCACCAGAATAATATCGTCCGCCGCTTCATTAAGAGCCTGTTTGGTGTAATAAATATAGCTTGATTTTTTAATAAAGCTGTCAACGGACAAGGGCGAGAAAAATCTTGCCGTGCCTCCGGTGGGGAGAACATGGTTAGGTCCTGCGTAATAATCTCCTAAAGGCTCAGGCGCATACTGTCCCAAGAATAAAGACCCTACATTGTCGATTTTTCCGATGTATTCAAGAGGATTTTCCGCTATAATCTCCATATGCTCGGGAGCAAGCCTGTTGGCAATATCGCATACCTGCATCATATCGTTTGCAATAATAACGGCGCCGTAATTTTTCAATGAACAGTCAATAATTTCTTTTCTTGAAAGAAATACCGACTGCCTGTCGATTTCCTTTATAACATTGTCCGCCAAACTTTCCGAGGTTGTTACCAAAATTGCGCTTGCAAGCTTATCGTGTTCCGCCTGTGACATTAAATCCGCAGCTATATATTTCGGATTAGCGGTATCGTCAGCCGCTACGAGTATTTCGCTCGGTCCCGCTATCATATCTATATCAACAATTCCGTAAAGAATTTTCTTGGCTGTGGCAACATAAATATTGCCCGGTCCGACAATTTTTGAGACCTTGGGAATTTCCTCAGTACCGTAAGCCAAAGCCGCAACCGCCTGTGCTCCGCCGCACATAAATACCCTGTCAACTCCGCAGATCGAAGCGGCAAGAAGTATGTCTTTATTGGGCGTACCGTCCTTTAACGGCGGAGTAACCATTATTATTTCCTTGACCCCTGCGATTTTAGCGGGTATAGCGTTCATAAGCACCGACGAGGGATAAGCCGCAGTGCCTCCCGGAACATACAAGCCCACTCTGTCAAGTCCCCTTACACGCTGTCCTAAAACAGTGCCGTCCTCACCTGTCATCATATAGCCGTTCTGCTTTTGCTTTTGGTGAAAGGCGGTTATTTTTTCAACGCAGTTTAAAAGTGCGTCCACAAGCTTAGGATCGGATTCCGTTAAAGCGTCGTTTATTGCCTCCTGCGGTACTTCGTAATATTTGCACCGAGAACAGTCGAATTTTGCGGTATATTCCTTTACCGCCTTGTCTCCCTCTGTGCGGACAGCAGAGATAATTTCCCGTACCGCCGCCTCAACCTTTTCGTTTGTTTCGCTGCTTCTTTTTTCTACCTCTTTTAAAAACTCCAGCTCGCTGCCGTCTGCGTATATTTTTCTTATCATTTTATTTTTCCCCCAATTTATTTTCGATAAGCCCTATCAGATTATCGATACGTTCCTTTTTCAGCTTGGTGCTTACCGTATTGGCAATAAGCCTTGCCGAAACAGGTGCAACGTCCTCGTAAACCTCAAGTCCGTTTTCCTTCAAAGTCGTTCCTGTTTCCACAATGTCAACAATACCGTCCGAAAGCCCCACAAGAGGAGCTAACTCTACCGAACCCTCAATTTTTACAATATCAACGTCCATTCCCTTTCCCTCAAAAAAGGATCTTGTAACATTGGTATATTTGGACGCCACCGTTTTGACTCCGTAGCCCTTGTAAAAATTTTCACCCTTTTTTCCCGCAAGAGCAAATTTACATTTTCCGAAGCCTAAATCCAGCAGTTCAAAATATTTGCCGCCATGCTCCATTATAGTGTCCTTGCCCACAACGCCCAAATCGCAGACGCCATGCTCGACATAGGTAATAACATCTGCCGCCTTTGCCAGCACAACCTCCATATTTTGATCCTTTATCGGAAGAATAAGCCTTCGTCCTTTATCCTTAACTGATGATACATCAAAGCCTAAGCTTTCAAAAAGACTTACGGTATCCTTTTCAAGCCTGCCCTTGGTAAGTGCGATTCTTAAAACATTACCCGAATTTTCGTTCATTTATATAAACCTTTCGTAACAGATTTCAGTGATATTATACTAGTGTGCTGTCCCGCTCAAAAATAAAATATCTGCTTGCCCTTTTTCCCATACG
>CANEHP010000208.1 GCA_947427325.1 uncultured Clostridia bacterium
CACCGACAAAGTTTGCTCCCTGTCACCCTAAGCTTCGCGAGAGCGCGCCCCGTCGGAAGACGGGAAAGGCAAATTTCAAAGCAATTTGAAAAAAATTCCCCGCTGCAAAGCGAAAACGCTGTTAATAAATCCATTACGATTTCCGGAGTAGATCCCCGGCGTTTATTTATATTGACAAATTATATTGAATAGAGTATAATAACATATGTTTATAACAAGCGCTGCTTAATGTTCCGCACCTTCCCTTATATAAAAGTCGTAATTTCCTTGGAGCGGCGGGAGACAGTCAGCGTTAACGGAAATACCCAAATTAAAGCTCTAAAGAGATTAAAGAGATAAAAAATCCAAGGAGGCATAAATCCGTGAACACCGGTAATTTTCCGCATCTTATAGATTTAAGCAATTACCCCATTTCCTCTTGGGACAGGATAATTGACCTTGCCATTGACATAAAGCAGAATCCCCGCATATATATAGGCGCATGCAGCGGAAGAATTATGGCGACCCTTTTCTATGAGCCTTCCACTCGTACACAAATGAGCTTTCAGGCGGCAATGCTTAGATTAGGCGGCGGAATTATCGGCTTTGACAATCCCAACAACTCATCGGTTGCCAAGGGAGAATCCATAAAAGACACCACCAAAATTGTCAGCAGTTATTCCGATATAGTGGTTATGCGCCATTTTTTGGAGGGCGCAAGCAAGGCTGCCGCCCTTACCTCCGACTGCCCAATAGTAAATGCAGGCGACGGCGGACATCTTCACCCAACTCAAACCCTTACGGATTTGCTTACACTTAAAGCGGAAAAGGAAACGTTAAGCGGACTTACGGTAGGTTTTTGCGGCGACCTAAAAAACGGCAGAACGGTACATTCTCTTTTAAAGGCACTGTCCTGCTATGAAAATAACAGATTTGTATTTATCTCCACAAACGAGTTAAAAGTTCCCGACTATATTAAGGATACCGTAACGGCGGCGGGAAAGCAATATTCCGAGGTAAACAGCTTAGAGGACGCTATTCCCGAGCTTGATATGCTGTATATGACAAGAATACAGCAGGAGCGTTTCAGCTCCGAGGAGGAATACCGAAAGCAAAAGCACGTTTTCTGCCTTGACGAAAAGAAAATGCAGCTTGCAAAAAAAGATATGATAGTTATGCACCCATTGCCGAGAGTTGACGAAATAGCCGTTCCTGTGGACAACGACCCAAGGGCGCTGTACTTTAAGCAGGCTAACTACGGTATGTATGTGAGAATGTCTCTCGTGCTGTCGGTGCTTTATGAAAATATTGCGGCAAAGCCTCTTATAACCGGAAAGGAATATCCGAACATCTGCTGTCATAATCCGAGGTGCATTTCAAATCACGAGCCTTCTTTACCTCATATTTTCAGAGAGCGCAACGGGATTTTAGAATGCGAATACTGTGATGACAGGCAGCTTTTGAAATAAAATAGGGCAGTGCTGTAACAATAAACTTTTTAGGCGGCGGTTATGCGGTGCTGCTTAGATTTGAAAGGTCAAAAAATGAATATAGCGGTAGTGGGCTTAGGTCTGATAGGCGGCAGCATCTGCAAAAGCCTGAAAAAACACACCTTCCACAAGGTAATGGGTATTGATTCCAAAAAAGAAACTGTAAAAAAGGCATTGGAGCAAAATGCCATTGATGAGGAAATAACTGCCGACAGGTTATGTGAAGCGAATCTAACCATAATTTGTCTGTACCCGGAGGGAATATGCGATTTTGTCCGTGAAAATGCGGATAGGTTTAAAAAAGGGAGTATTGTTATTGACACTTGCGGAGTGAAGAAAGCAATAGTAGACGCTTGCACTCCGATTTTAGAGGAGCGGGGAGTAATGTTTGTGGGGGTTCACCCGATGGCAGGCAGAGAGTTCAGCGGTTTTGACTATTCCACCGACACGCTTTTTGACAATGCCAGCTTTATAGTTACCCCTACGGATAATACCCCTCAGATAGCGGTGGATTTACTTTCAACTCTTGCGGGAAGCATTGGCTTCGGAAAGGTAGTTGTCACTTCTCCCGAAAAGCATGATAAGGTTATAGCCTACACCTCTCAGCTTGCGCATATTGTATCCAATGCATATGTAAAAAGTCCGTCTGTTCACGATTTTAACGGATTTTCAGCGGGCAGCTTTATGGATCTTACCAGAGTGGCAAAATTAAACGAGGATATGTGGACAAGCCTTTTTATGTGCAACAAGGAAGCTTTGCTGTACGAAATAAATTATATTATAGACAGCATTACCGAATACCGCGACGCAATGGAAAAGGAAGATAAGAAACGGCTTTGCGAGCTTTTAAGGGACGGAAGAATACTCAAAGAAAAATGTAACGAGCTGTATAAAGGGAACTCTAAAGAGAAAGAGGAAAAGATATAGACGACAGCCGTCTTACAGCTTTGTGCGATATTTCTTAAAAAGGAAACGAATATATGTCAAAAAAAGCGGGAAACAGTTTTAAAATAGCCTATTGCGGAATTACGTCAGCTTTAAGCGTAATTGTAATGCTGGCGGCATTGATTCCTTCATTTACTTATCTTTTGCCTGCCGTGTCGGGCATTTTTATCTGGACTGCGGCGGACCAGCTGGGGAGAAAATGGGGCTTTCTGGCTTATGGCGCTTCTGCTGCGCTGTGCTTTATGTTGATCCCCGAAATTGAAGCTGATTTATATTATCTGTTTTTCTTTGGCTACTATCCCATTGTAAAGGAGCTTATAGAAAGGGTTAAGCCCAAAATACTTGCGTTCGTTATTAAGTTTGCCGTATTTAACGCATCCGTTGTAGCAGCCTTTCAGATTTTATGTCAAATAATGAATCTTGAAGAGATTTTAGAGGGCTTGGAAAGCTTTGGAGATATGGCGGTTTATGTTCTTTGGGGAGCGGCCGATATTGCTTTTATTGTTTACGATATTTGCCTCGGTACTCTTTTTATGGCATTTAGAAAGTGGGTTAAGCCAAGAATATTTAAAAAATTGAAGTAAAAGGAAGAATTAAAGTGCAGACAATAATTGTTGTTTTAGACCCTAAGAAGCTTGCAAATCCCGTTACCGACCTTGCCTATGCTGTACCTATAGAAATGGAAAAGGCAACAGAGGACAGGGTAAGCGACAACGGTTTTGAATATTTTGACGACGACCGTATGGGAATATGGCTTGAAACGAATAATGCAGAGGAATTTTATCCCAAAGTTATCGAAGTTATTAAGAATAAGGAAATTTGCGGCAACGATCTTTCCCTTACTGCGGAGATTTATATTTCCGATGAGGACTGTGCGGAATTTGAAAAATGCTGTAGAGTGTATCCCGTGTAATTTCCGCAAAGAGAAGGAGGGAAAGCCCTATGGATTTGAAAAGCGAAATAAAGGACGAATGCTGCGCAAACGAATTGGAAGAAATGATAATCGACTATATCAAAGCGGGGTTTTTGTCAAATGATGAAATATCAGAGGACTGTAGGGAATACATTGAAGACAATTATCCCGATGAATGCGATAATATAACGGAAGACGGCTTACTTGAAATAATCGAATCCCATCGCAAAGAATTTCAAAATACGGGAAATCAAGATAATTTTTTAAAATTAGAGTCGGCGTTTAAATCCATGAGAAAGCTCGGGATCGTGGCATTGCATTACGCAGGATATACTCAGTCGGACGGATTTGATGATTGCAATGAGGTCGCTTCGGAGTTGCATAAAAACGGAGAAAAGGTTGTGGGCTGCTGTTTTTATACGGAACAGGATTTAGAATATATTCTCCACGGGTACGGCGATGTGCTTTGCTTCTCCT
>CANEHP010000209.1 GCA_947427325.1 uncultured Clostridia bacterium
CGGCAAAATTTGCCGAAAAGATGCATGCTGAGCTTTATGTGAACACGCTCTAATACTATTTCTTAAGGGAATCTCTAAAAACTTTTTGTGAGCAAAAACGAACAATACAAAAAAATTCAGCGAAGGCAGGCATGCCGACAATGCCGCTTAACAGACGGCGTCCCCCGGTTGCTTTTGCTCACGGAAGGCTAAGAGATTTCCTATACTTTGTATATCTTCTTAATAACAACAGGCTTTAACGGCTTGTCGCTGCGGTCGGTTTCTGCATCCGCAATTTCGTCTACCGCTTCCATTCCCTCAATAACCCTTCCGAAAGCGGCATACTGTCCGTCAAGGTGAGGTGCGTCCTCATGCATTATAAAGAACTGGCTGCCTGCGGAGTTTGGATTACCTGAGCGAGCCATGGAGATTACGCCTCTTTCGTGCCTTATATCATTTGGGACTCCGTTGGCAAGAAACTCTCCCTTAATTCTCTCTCGAGGACCGCCCGTGCCGTCGCCCTTCGGACAGCCGCCCTGTATCATAAAGCCTTTGATTATGCGGTGAAATGTAAGACCGTCATAGAATTTTTCAGATACCAATTTTTCAAAGTTTGCAACGGTTATAGGTGCTTTTTCAGGATATAATTCAAGCTTTATCTCCTTGCCGTTTTCCATTTCGATAACTATCATTTTTTATTTTTCCTTCCTTTTATAAATTATTTTATTGCTTATACCTGCGAACCGCCAGAATTATTCCTGCCGCAGCTGCGGCAGCTCCCACAATTCCGATGATTATATAGGGAACGGCAGTTGTCTTTTCTTTGTCCGATGTATCATTGTCCTTTTTTGCGGTAACAGGCTTGTCGTCGCCTATTGGGACAGTATCCGCCTTGTCGGCGTCGGTTGTTTTTTCCGTTACGGGAACGTTATGGGAGCTTGCGGCGTCGGTACCTGTCGGGTCTGTGCTTACCGCTTCGGTCTTAAGTATTTCGGTGGATTCGCTTGCTTCAACCGCCGCAAGCGCCTTTGTGTAAAAACGTTCCTCAGCCTTATCTATGCGGTGATTTAAAGAAAAGGCTTCTCCCGTTATATCAAAATACTTGTCATAGGTAATCCTGTCGGTATATTTCCCTTTTTCGTAATCTCCCGCTCCCGACCAACAGGAATCCGTATAAATCCAACGGTTTTGCTTATCGTACCAAAAAGCGGTAAACTCATGATTTTCCACCCCTGTTGTAAGGGCATCGTAAGTAACCTCGTCTGAGACAACAGTACCCTTTAAATTCACCGAGCGTATTCCCCGAGTCTCCAGCAATGCGCAGTATAAATTTGCATAACCTGCGCAGGTAGTGCGGTGCTTTTCCAAAACATTGCTTAATGCCACTGTTTCAATGGTCACTTCCGTATCGGCAGCGTCGTGATCATAGTAAATATTGTCCGCAATCCAGCGGTTAAGCAAATATGCCTTCCGATAATCATCCTCAATACCCTCGCATACCTGATCCGCTATAGCTTGTATTTTTTCCATAGTTTCTTTGATTTCCGCCTTGTCTCCTGTGGGACTGATATAGTATGCGGCTGCTAAAGGGTCGGTCTGTCTTATTTTATCAAGCTTTGCGGCGTTTAAAGCAGACAGGTTGTTGTCGGGTATATACCAGCCGCCCTCATCGTACGCCATAAGGTAACTCATAATTGCCTTTGATTTAAATCCGATATAAAACTTGTAATATCCCTTTTGCAGCGGCTTGCAGGTCAACTCTGCCGTAAACTCTCCGCCGCCCTTGTTTTTAAAGGTGTCGGCGGTTGGCTTTGCGTCAGTAAAGCTTATATTTAAAGGCGTATCGCTTGTAAATCTGCCTCTTGCGGTAATATTATCGCCGTTAACTTCAATTACAGCGTAGTTATCGGGGTTATTGGAGGTAACAAGGCGGCTTAATCTTCCGATGGTTTCCTCGTCAACGGCACTTACCTCTGCCGTTTCCGCACAAATGCCGAAAAATAAAAATACCAAAGCTAAAGCAAGAAATTTTACGGGATTTATAAAGCTTTTTTCTTTCATAATTCTCCTGATAAAAATTTGATTTAATTTATTATACACCCTTTAAGATGGTTTTGCAAGAACCGAATAGGTTTTTCCGTAAAAAAGCTTTCAATGTTCTCGGGTAAAAAACGCTTGTTTATTTACGCAAAGATTTCTGAATGCTGCCAGAAATTGCCGCACTAAAGACTGTGATTTTTCTGAGAGACAAGCAAAAGGTCGGGGCATATTAAAAGGGACGGTTTTCACAGTCCCTTTTTTCAACATATTTCTACTTGCCGACCTTCATTCTGCAAGCCATAAAGCTATCGGGTAAAGACGGGAAAAACGGCTTCTCAACCGTTCCCAGATAATCGTCGCCAAGCAGCTTAAAGAAATCTCCCGAAACGCTTATATCGGGCAGCCTGCCCACAATTTCACCGTTTTCAACCAAATATGACAGCTGTAAGGGAGCGGCATAATGACCGTCGGGGGTCATATCTCCGCCTGACGATATAATTATCAGCACTGCTTTTTCCGGCGCAAGCTCCCGGGCGGATTTTGCGGTAGGCTTTAACCATACTCCCTCATATCCAAAGCTCGGTACTCCGTCGTAAGCGGCTGTGCCTGTGGCGGCGTCGGGCAGGTTAAAGCTTTGAGAAAGTCCCTTACAGGTCAAAACATTGGTTAATACTCCGTCTTTGATTAACGGCTGACGGTAATTATCGGGCGCTGTCTGTCCCTCGTCGTCAAAAAAGCAGGCGTAAGGATTCGTATCGGGATTTTTGTCATTGCAGCAGGTAAGCTTTTCGTTAAAAATCTTTTCCCCTAACCTGCCGCTTACCAACGAGCCGCCCGATGCATAAAAAGGTGCGCATAAATGCTTTCCCACAGTGGAAAATAAATCCTCCGGAATCAAAAATACGGGATATTCGCCTTCCTCAATATCAACAGGATTATAAAAGGCGTTATACATCTTTTTGCAGTCTGCGACTACGCTGTCTTCGTCATATTCGGTAATATTACCGCCTCCGTAATAGCAGTCGTAAAGATTTCCGCCGCCCTTATTCTGAAAAAGCAGCGCTATCTCCAAATAATCCGTGACAGAGAACAAATCCGCTCCTCTGCTGTTTTTATAGGAATTTTCGTGGTGATGGAGAGTAATTTTATTGCTGACGGCGAATTTGGGGCATTCCTTAGCCAGCCTGTCCAAAAGCTTCTGCATTGCGGGTATGAAATCTTGCAGCTTTACTATTTCTTTGGATTTATCCACAGCTTTAACCGCAGCTTCAAGCTTGCAGGGGTATTCTATGCCGTAACCGAGGGCTTTTTTTGCCTCTTCGGTAAGAGCGTTTTCGTCAAGCTCGCCTAATGACCCTGCTATTCCGATTTTTCCGTTATCGTAAACACGAACCGTGTTTTGTATCTCATCCTTTCTGCGGTAGGAGTCAATTCTGTTTGCGGTAACATTCAGCGATACCGATTGATACTTTGCCGTTAATACTTCTTTTTCCATTATTCAGCCTCCTCATTGAACCTTCATTTTCGATACTCTTACATAAGGACCGCCAAAGCCTACGGGAAGCGGGTACTGCTCCATTTTTCCGCAGCCGCCCGTTACAAAGGACTTCATTTCGCATTTATCGGTAAGTCCGTCAATAAGTCCCAGGGTTTCAAACACGTTGCCTGTTATAACGCTGATCTGAACAGGCCTGAAAATCTTTCCGTCCTTAATTTCATAGGCAATGTGGGGTGCAATGGTAAAAGTGCTCATTCCCGAGCCGTGTTTTATCGAT
>CANEHP010000210.1 GCA_947427325.1 uncultured Clostridia bacterium
CATACGGCTTTTAAATCAGGGCTATGAATACAGTGAAAGCGAAAACAGAATCTGGGGTATAGTGTTTAACACAAAAAGCAAGGCTTTTAAAAGCGGAGAGCTTAGAAAAGCTTTGGCATACAGCATAAACCGTGAAAAAACAGAGCTTGGCAGCTCTGTAGGCTACAGCAAGGCTCAGGGAATCGTTCCTTCCATGATACAAATCGGTAATGAGTGCTACCGTGATTTAATAAAAAAAGACTGCTTGCTTCCATATGACGGAAGCCTGGCGGACAGCTCCCTTGAAAACGCCTTGAACACAGTTGATAAATCCTCATGGTCGGAGCTTACTCTTTATGTTCCCGACGATGATGTGATTTACGAATACATTTCCGACATTTCACAGCAATGGCAGTCCGAACTGAATTTTTACTGCAATATAAAAAGACTGGATCAAAGCAGCTATGAAGCCGTTTTATCAAGCGGAGACTACGATTTTATTGCCGCCGATATTTCGGGAACGTCCAACAGCCCTTACGCTTATCTTTCGTCTTTCCTTTCAGGAAGCAGCAATAATTACTCCCGCTATGGCAATTCCGAATTTGAGGATATTCTGTCAAAGGCTGAAAGTGCGGCGGCAGAAAAGGAAAGTGCGGATTTATATTATAAGGCTGAAGAAATAATTGTAGAAAGCGGCGCTTTTATTCCCCTTATTACCCAAAGCGAATACGCATTTTTCAGCAAAGGCTGTCAAGGCATTGTGTACAATCCCTTTACAAAGACGGTTATTTTTAAAGAAGCAAAGCAGTTTTAAAAAATAAGAACAAAAAGTGGCAGTAAAAAAAATCTACCCAGCAAGGATAATCTCACACGGTAGATTTTTTTACTGCCATTTTTATTTTTCACCCATTACCTTTACCATAACCGCCTTTTGAGCGTGAAGCCTGTTTTCCGCTTCGTCAAAAATTTCCTGCGCATGCTCTTCAAACACCTTTGCCGTGATCTCTTCCTCACGATGAGCGGGCAGACAGTGCATTACCATAGCGTCGGAGTGAGCCGCAGACATAACATCGTCGTTTATCTGATATCCCTTAAAGGCAATCTTTCTTTTTTCCCTTTCGTCCTCCTGCCCCATAGAAGCCCATACGTCCGTAAACAGCACGTCTGCGTCAGCAGCGGCCTCCTTAGGATCGCTTACCAGCTTAAAGCCCGAATAATCCTTTGCAAAGTCCATAACGGTTTTATCGGGGTGATAGCCGTCGGGACAAGCCACAGAAACGGACATACCTCCCTTTAAACCGCCTACGATAAGGGAGTTAGCCATATTGTTTCCGTCACCGATATAGCACATTTTAAGCCCTTCAAGCTTGTTTTTATATTCACGAACGGTAAGCAGATCCGCCAGCACCTGACAGGGGTGGCAATAGTCGGTTAATCCGTTGATAATGGGAATGCTGCCGTACTCCGCAAGCTTTTCAACCTCTTCCTGCTTAAAGGTTCTTATCATTATTCCGTCAAGATAGCGGGACAAAACCCTTGCGGTATCCTGTACGGGCTCTCCCCTGCCTATCTGCATATCGCCTGAGGACAAAAACAGGGGATATCCTCCAAGCTGATACATACCCGTTTCAAAGCTTACTCTTGTTCTTGTAGAAGCCTTTTCAAAGATCATACCCAAGGTTTTTCCCTTAAGATGATCGTGGGCAATTCCGTGCTTAAGCTCATACTTAAGTTGATCCGCCAGATTAAGAATATCCGTTATTTCCTCAGTGGATAGATCCATCATTTTGAGTAAATGTTTCATAGCAATTCCTTTCGTTTATTAAAATAAATTAGAACGTGTTCACATAAAGCTCAGCATGCGTCTTTTCGGCAAATTTTGCCGCCTGCTTCGTTAAAATTTTTTGAAATATGACGATATTCCTGCAAAATTTTGCCTTGCAGGCAACAAAATTATGCACGAAAATCTGCATACTGATTTTATGTGAACACGCTCTAACATTTTATACATATATCAAATTCCTCTTCCGAGGGAGGTTCAAACATAGAATTAAATTTTTTTGCGAGATTTTCGTCAATATAATAGTCGGTGGGTTCTCCGTGTCCTGTTGTTTGGTTTCGCTTATTAACACGCTCCGCCCAAGTCCGATCGCATATATCTATGTAATGCATTTCGCATTTTATGTTACGTTTCTTGTAAAAGCTTTTTGCTTCTTCCCTTTCGTTCCTTTGCCAAAAGCCCCAATCTAAAATTACGTTTGTTCCCGTTTCGATCAGCTCCAGAGATTTTTCAAAAAGGTATTTTTGCAAACTTTCACAGTATTCGTCATGCTTTTCGCCCACGTACTGACCAAACAGAGCAAGCATTATTTCGTCAACAGATAAAACGGCGGCGTTATGCTGATTTCGAAGCTTTTTTGCATAAGTGCTTTTGCCGCAGCAGATTTTTCCGCAAATCAAAATTACTTTTGCCATTCCCGCATTCCCTCCTTTTCAAAGATTACCGCACTTATGCAATATAATTTACTGCACTGTATATTAAATGTAATATTGTGAAAACAAAAGCAAAAAACACCGCAAATAAATTCTTCCTATCAAGAGCAAAAATCAAAAATGCCAAGCACGGCAGAATTGTCAGACCCAATATTACAATTACATTTACAGCCCCGATATAATAAAATATCCAGCTTACAAAATATAATATGCAGCAAATAATTGTTGAAATAATCCGGGGCGAAAGGTTTATTTTCCTGCTCTTTTGATTTACTATAACGCATAAGGCTGCCGTCATCAATACTTGACATATTGAAGCAATCATATCAATATTTGGTGTGACGGAATCATTTCTTAAAATATCGTTTGGCGCAGGAAGGAAAAACCAAATAAAGTTAGGCAGCATAATAGCTATGAACAAAATCAGCCCCCAAGCATTAAATCCCAGCCTATAATTCTTCAAATCAAAAATCACAGCCATACAGACCAATCTCCGTAATCAAAAGTTCCGCTTCCGTGGTGCAAAAGTCCTTTTTTCTCTAAATCTCCGAAAGCATCTCTCATTCGGATAATAATTTCGGGGCGGATATCCAAGGAATGATGTGCGGGAAATATCTTTTTGGCGGGCAAAAGAGAGATTTTCTCCAAGGAATTTAAATAAGCCTTAGGATCAGTGGAAGGATAGTAAGCAAACAATGTGTCCTTATACACCAAATCTCCCGTAAAAAGATACCCTGATTCCTTTTCCCAAAAGCACATATGCCCGGGAGAATGACCGGGAGTGTGAAGCACCCGGATAATTCTGCCGCCTATATCTATCGTGTCTCTATCCCTTAACACTCTTGTGGGGGCGCCTTGAAATATTTTATAGCTGTTTACGTCAAAATTCTTCGGCAGCTCACATCGGTCAACCACCATTTCCCTGACCGTATCGGCAGACAAAGGAAATTCTCCCTTCAGCCAGCCCAGCTCCTCTTTGTGAGCGTAAAAATCGGGAAAATACTTATGTCCGCCTATATGATCCCAGTGAATATGAGTTGCGGCGGCAATAACAGGCTTATCCGTAAGCTTGATCACTTCATCGTAAATATTGCATATCCCAAGACCTGTGTCTATCAACAGGCTTTTGTTTTCGCCGTTCAGCAGATAGCAGTGAGTTTCTTCCCAATGCCTGTATTCACTTATTATATAAGTGTTTTCATCTGTTTTATCTATTGTAAACCAATCGCTCATGTAATCTCTCCTTACTGTTTAGAACCTGTTCTTAGAACTTGTTCTCATAGGAATGGTGCGCGGATTTTCGAGCAAATTTTGTCGA
>CANEHP010000211.1 GCA_947427325.1 uncultured Clostridia bacterium
CTTGCAGGCAACAAAATTATGCACGAAAATCTGCATACTGATTTTATGTGAACACTCTCTAATATTATTTCTAAGAGGCAGTAAAAAATTGACGGTTGACATATAAGACTGTTTTTGTGCGGCACTGTCGGAAAGTGAGTTTTCACTGCTCTGATATTTACATTTACTAAGAATTGTGTTAAAATAAAAGAGTAAAAAATATACGGAAATAAAACAAGGACAAAAAATGATCAAAATAATAATTATCACGGGACATTACGGCTGCGGCAAAACCAATATAGCGGTCAATATCGCTTTAAAGCTGGCTGAAAAGGGCGAAAAGGTTACGGTGGTGGATTTGGATATAGTAAACCCTTATTTTCGCACCGCAGATTTCGGCGAGCTTTTTGGCAGCAGGGGCATTGAGCTTGCTGTACCGATGTATGCCAACTCTAATTTGGATATCCCTGCATTAAGCTTTGACTTAGGGGCAATAATAAATGGCGGCGGATATACGGTTATTGACGTGGGAGGAGATCCCGAGGGAGCTGTCGCCCTGGGAAGGTACGGCGATATTTTGAAAAACCGCAGCGACGCCGCACTGTATTATGTTATAAACAAATATCGCTATCTTACCTCGACCCCCGAAGAGGCTTTGGAGCTTTTAAAGAAAATTGAGGCGGCAAGCGGGCTTAAATGCAGCGGAATTATCAACAATTCTAATTTAGGCGAGCTTACAGATAATAAAACGGTGGCGGAATCTTTGGATTATGCCGAAAAAACCGCAAAAGCGGCAAATGCTCCGCTGCTTTGCACCTGTTCTGAGGGTAAAAACCTTGACGGCATAGAAAAAGCCTTTGCAACAGAGGTATTTGTTAATCTGCCGTGGAATTGACCGCAAATGTGATTTTGTCGGCGGCGGGGCGGCGTTTTAAAATTTCAACAAAATTTCAAAGATAAATATTTGCTTTTTTTATAATACTGTGTTATAATTACAAAATATAAATGTGATTTTACCGAGAATAATCAAGGGACAAAGACATTATGGAAAATAATATGAGCAAAGATATTGAAAAAATTCTTTTTTCGGAGGAGCAGCTCAAAAACAGGGTCAAAGAGGTGGGAGCGGAAATTTCCCGAGACTATAGGGATAAAAACCCTCTTTTAGTGGGCATACTTAAAGGCAGTATTGTTTTTATGGCCGATCTTATTCGTGCCGTTGACATACCCTGTCAGATTGCTTTCTTGTCTGTCCGCTCTTACGGCTTAAAAGCGGCGTCCTCGGGAAAAATAGATATGGACGGCGATATTGATTATGCGCTTGGTACTCGTGCAGAGGGAAGGCATATTATTCTTGTTGAGGACATTCTTGATACCGCTCTTACATTAAATACTGTCAGCAACAGAATTAAGGAATTAAATCCCGCTTCTGTAAAAATTTGCGCCCTGCTTGACAAGCAGGTTCAAAGAAATATTGATTTACTCGCAGATTACAAATGCTTTGATGTGGAAAATGAATTTGTGGTGGGATATGGGCTTGACTACGCTCAGAACTACAGAAATCTTCCCTACATAGGCGTTTTAAAGCGTGAGGTTTACAGCGGCGACTGATTATTTAATAAATAAATAAATGTGCAGAAAGAAAGGCGGCGGCATATGCAGAATAAAAAGCGGGGAACACTGATTTATATAGCTATTGTTATTTTCCTTATAATCGGATTGATTTCCGTGTTAAGATCTCTTACTCCCAAGACTTATGCGGAAAAATACTCCGAAATTATGAAGCATTTTGACAATTTGGAGGTTTCGGAATATACCCTGGATTTAAATTCGGGCAAGCTTACTTATAAGCTGAACAGCGATAATGTGGAAAGATATTACTATGTTCCCTATGTAAACTTGTTTGTAAACGATCTTTACGGTGATTTTTCCGACGGGGAAACCTACCGTGACAGGTATAACGCAAAATATCCCGACGCTCCTTTAAAGGAGGATTATGTACCTGTATCCGATAACTCCTTCCTTACAAGCTTCCTACCCTATCTTATCCTTGTGGTGATTATGATAGGCTTTACCTTCTTTATAATGAGATCCGCAACAGGTGGCGGCAAGATGAACCAGTTTTCCAAAGCCAACACCCGAAATCAGCCTTCAACGGGAAAAAAGGTCACATTTGCCGATGTGGCGGGTGCTGATGAGGAAAAGGAGGAGCTGGCGGAAATCGTTGATTTTATGAAGAATCCTAAAAAGTATGTGGCTTTGGGCGCAAGAGTTCCAAAGGGCGTACTGCTTATGGGACCTCCCGGTACAGGTAAAACCTTGCTGGCAAAGGCTGTTGCAGGTGAAGCGGGAGTACCCTTCTTCTCCATAAGCGGTTCCGACTTTGTGGAAATGTTCGTGGGCGTGGGCGCTTCCCGTGTAAGAGATTTGTTTGAGCAGGCGAAAAAGCACACCCCCGCCATTATATTTATAGATGAAATCGACGCAGTGGGCCGTCAGAGAGGCGCAGGCTTAGGCGGCGGTCATGACGAGCGTGAGCAGACCCTGAACCAGCTGCTTGTCGAAATGGACGGTTTCTCCGAAAATCAGGGCATTATCATTATTGCAGCCACAAACAGAAGGGACATTCTCGATCCCGCTTTGCTGCGTCCCGGTCGTTTTGACAGACAGATTGTTGTAAATTACCCCGATATAAAGGGAAGAGAAGAAATATTGAAGGTTCACACCCGCAACAAAAAGCTTTCGGCAGATGTGAGTCTTGCCACTATAGCAAAATCCACCGCAGGCTTTACAGGCGCAGATTTGGAGAACCTTGTAAACGAAGCTGCGTTATTGGCCGCAAGGGCAAACAGAAGAGCGATTATTCAAGAGGATATTGAAGAGGCTACAATTAAGGTTGTGGCAGGTCCCGAGAAAAAATCAAAGGTGGTTACCGAAAAGGAGCGCCGCCTTACCGCATATCACGAATCGGGTCATGCGGTTTGCACCTATTACTGCCCCACACAGGATAAGGTTCATCAGGTTTCCATTATCCCAAGAGGTATGGCAGGGGGTTACACAATGTCGCTTCCCGAAAATGACAGGAGCTTTGTAAGCAAGACCCAGATGGAGGAAAATATTATTACCCTTTTGGGCGGCAGAGTTTCGGAAAAAATATTCCTTGACGATATTTCCACCGGTGCGTCCAACGATATCGAAAGAGCAACTAAGGTCGCAAGGAGCATGGTAACAAGATACGGCTTCAGCGAAAAGTTAGGTCCTGTGGTTTACGGTCATGATGAATCCGAGGTATTCCTTGGCAGAGATTATTCGCAGGGCAAAAACTATTCGGAAAATATTGCTGCGGAAATTGATGCAGAAATTCGTGAGATGATTGAAACCGCCTATGAAAAATCCAAGGATATTCTTGAAAGCCATAAGGATCAGGTTCATTTGCTTTCCGAATATTTGATGAAGCACGAAAAGATCGACGGTGCGGACTTTGAAAAGCTGATGAAGGGCGAGATTACGGTTGAGGATGATACCGACAGTCCCGAAAATTCGGCAAGTACCGAGGAAAAGGCAGAACGGAGTATTCAGCCCGGCGCTGAGGATAACGGCTTTGACGCTGATTTTCCGCCTGTTGTATAATGTTTTTTAAAGGGGCAGTAAAAAAACTACCTGTTAAAAAATGATTTTAATAAAGTTTCCGTCCACCCTTCTTCAAAGGGTGGTGGGGTTTCCAAAGGGGCAACGCCACTTTGGTCGCCCTCCGCAGAGGGCGAAACTCTCTAAGACCATCGACGCTCCGCAA
>CANEHP010000212.1 GCA_947427325.1 uncultured Clostridia bacterium
TCTCTTATACCCTCTCTTTTGCCCTCTCTTATACCCTCTCTTATACCCTCTCTTTTGCCTTCTTCTCTGCCAATTCTTCTTTCGGTATACATTTTTTCCTGTATTGACATAAACTCACCTCCGAATTTAGGACTGTTTTTTATTGGTTCTAACATTTTATCGAGCCTTTTCACAAAATCGCTTGAAGTTTTTTCTGCGGTTTCTTTTGTAGAGCTGTGGAAGTATTTCAAAAGCTCTATAAGCTCGGGTTTTACTCCTTCCGCTTTTTTGCCTTTCGTGTTCAGTACCACCTTTATGCTCTCATCACCAAGCTTAAGAGCTTTCCTTTCCGCACAGGTATTTTCAAAGGTATAACGGTACAGCCCTTCGTCAAAGGGGTCAAAATCCGTTACAAATATTATTATGGTCCTCGGCAGCTTATTGTAATCATATTCGCCGCTGGGCATTTGCTCACGGTCTATAAGCGACTGGTAGTACCTCATTCTTTTTGGGATGTTTTCCGTGTCAACAGTCTGTACTTCGATATCATACAGAGTGCTTGAGTCATCATCCTGAACAAAAGCATCGAGCCGTATACCGTGAAGATCGGGGTCGCTCGATATTTCATGCTGCTTTTGCTTAAGGCTTATTTTGCTGACCTTTATATCAAGCATTCTTTCAATAAGGCCTTTAAGAACTTCCTCGCTTCCGGCCTCTTGAATAAATAAGCCGAAAAGAAAATCATCTATCAGCGACAGCTCTGTAAGCTTGCGTTTGCGTCTTGGCTCTTTTTCCATTTGAACGATTCCCTCTTAAAGTAGATTTGACTTATTTCTCTATAATTAAAGTATATCATACAAAGAGCAAAAAATCAATAATATTCTTTATTTAGGTTTTGCTCCGATCCTTATGTATTAAAACGATATGAACCAAATAAAAAAAGAAACTGTTTCATAAATTGTCAACTTTTAAGTAATTTAATCTTGACAATTATTGACCGAGATATTATAATATTTATCGGGTGTTTGTAAACCGCATATATGAGCTTGTATACATTATTAAAGAGCTTAATATAACTTAATATAAAGAGGTACGGAATGGAAAAGAAATATGATTTCACCGCCATAGAAAAAAAGTGGCGGGATTATTGGGACGAGCATAACAGCTTTTGCGCCGAAAACGGCGGCGACAAGCCTAAATATTACGCTCTTGTGGAGTTTCCCTATCCTTCGGGACAGGGACTTCATGTAGGTCACCCCCGCCCCTATACCGCCATGGATATTGTGGCGAGAAAACGCCGCCTTGAGGGATATAACGTGCTGTTCCCCATGGGCTGGGACGCTTTCGGTCTGCCTACCGAGAATTACGCTATCAAGAATAAAATACACCCCGCCGTTGTTACCGAAAATAACATAAAGCATTTCAAGGATCAGATAAAAAGCCTGGGACTCTCCTTCGATTGGAAAAGGGAGATCAATACCACCGACCCCGAATATTTTAAGTGGACTCAGTGGATTTTCTTACAGCTTTTCAAAAAAGGCTTGGCTTACAAAAAGGAAATGTCGGTAAATTGGTGCACCTCCTGTAAGGTGGTTCTCGCCAACGAAGAGGTGGTTAACGGCTGCTGCGAACGCTGCGGCGGCGAGGTGGTTCACCGTGTTAAGTCGCAGTGGATGCTTAAAATCACCGAGTATGCCCAAAGGCTTTTGGACGATTTGGCTCTTGTGGATTATCCCGAAAGGGTAAAAACCTCTCAGATAAATTGGATAGGCCGTTCCACGGGGGCGGAGGTGAGCTTCCCAACCTCGGCGGGAGATACTCTGGTAGTCTATACCACACGTCCCGACACTTTGTTTGGCGCAACATATATGGTTATTGCTCCCGAACACCCGTATATCGAAAAATGGGCGGACAGACTTTCAAATATGGAAGAGATTCGTGCTTATCGGGAAAAGGCGGCGAAAAAATCCGATTTTGACCGCACGGAAATGAATAAAGAAAAAAGCGGCGTCAGATTGCAGGGCGTAACCGCAGTAAATCCTGTGGATAACAGGGAAATCCCCATATTTATCTCCGATTATGTGCTTATGGGCTACGGCACGGGCGCAATTATGGCCGTTCCCGCCCACGATACAAGGGACTATGACTTTGCAAAGGCTTTTGATTTGCCGATTATTGAGGTAGTTAAGGGCGGCGACGTTACCAAGGAGGCCTTTACCGACTGTGCCACGGGAATTATGGTAAACAGCGGATTTTTGGACGGACTTTCCGTTGAGGAGGCAAAGGTCAAAATAAAGGAATGGCTCGCCAAAGAGGGCAAGGGTCATGAAAAGGTAAATTACAAGCTCCGGGACTGGGTATTCAGCCGCCAGAGATATTGGGGCGAACCCATTCCTCTCGTATACTGCGAAAAATGCGGCTGGATTCCCGTTCCCGAGGAGGAGCTGCCCTTGACGCTGCCCGAGGTGGAAAGCTACCTGCCCACCGATACGGGAGAAAGTCCGCTGTCAACCCTTGACAGCTTTATAAACACTGCCTGTCCCCACTGCGGCGGAAAGGCAAAGCGGGAAACGGACACAATGCCCCAATGGGCAGGCTCAAGCTGGTACTTTTTGAGATACTGCGACCCCGAATTTAAGGCGGGAGTCGCCTCTAAGGAAGCCTTGGATTATTGGATGCCCGTAGATTGGTACAACGGGGGAATGGAGCATACCACACTACACCTTTTGTACAGCCGCTTCTGGCATAAATTTCTGTATGATATCGGCGTGGTTTCCACTCCCGAGCCTTACATGAAGCGCACCAGCCACGGAATGATTTTGGGCAGAGATCTTGATAATCCGGGACAGTTCACCAAAATGTCAAAGTCAAAGGGCAACGTGGTAAATCCCGATGATGTTGTAAGAGATTTCGGAGCGGATACCCTTCGACTTTACGAAATGTTTATAGGCGATTTTGAAAAGTCTGCCCCTTGGCAGGAGGAGGGCATTAAGGGCTGCAAGAGATTTCTCGACAGAGTATGGGGTCTTCGGGAGCTTGTCACAGAGGGCGATAATTACCGCAAGGAATCGGAGAGCGAGATCCACCGTACAATCAAAAAGGTAAGCGAGGATATAGAGGGACTTAAGTTCAACACCGCCATTGCGTCGCTGATGAGCCTTTTAAATAAGCTTTATTCCGCAGGCTCGGTGACAAGGGGCGAGCTTAAGACCTTCCTTATTCTGTTAAATCCCTTTGCTCCCCATATTACCGAGGAAATATATTCCGAAATAATAGGGGGGATATGCAGCGAACAGGCGTGGTGCAAATACGACCCCGAGCTTTGCGCAGAGGACACGGCAGAGATTGCGGTACAGATAAACGGCAAGGTAAGGGCAAGAATGTCGGCGGCGGCAGGTCTTGACAAGGAGGCTTTAGTGCAGGCGGCATTGGAAAACGGCGAGGTCAAAAAGCTTATTGAGGGAAAGCAGATAGTTAAGTCCATCGGAGTTCCCGGAAAGTTAGTCAATATTGTAGTTAAATAAAGGCACGTCGCATAATTATTCACAGTTTAACCGTCAACGGCAAATAAAATTGTACGCCGCCGAATAAATGCAAAGCATCAAACTTTACAGCGAAACAAACAAGCACACAAAAAATTACAAGGCACATTGTAAATCATGGCTCAGCCTTAAAAAGGCAAGGCGGGAGCTTACAGCTAATAGGTTTATTAGAGCGTGTTCACATAAAGCTCAGCATGCATCTTTTCGGCAAATTTTGC
>CANEHP010000213.1 GCA_947427325.1 uncultured Clostridia bacterium
TTCTCATATACCTCTTTAATGTCGGGGCTTTCGTGGGATTTTCTCAGGGGTCTGTTTTCGTCTGCGTTATAAAGAGCCTTTGCTCTTTCAGCTCTGATATCGGTGAAGTTGCGCACGTCAGCGGGAACTATAACCTGACCGCCGCCGTTTACACAGCCGCCGGGACAAGCCATAATTTCAATAAACGTAACATCAAGCTCGCCGCTCTTAACCTTGTCAAGAAGCTTTTTGGCGTTAGCAAGTCCCGAAGCGACAGCAACGGTAATATCCTTGCCGTCCACATTATAGGAAGCGGTTTTAACTCCTTCAACGCCGCGTACTTCCTTAAATTCAACAGGGCTGTTTACATCTTCCCCTGTGAGCTTCCATACGGCAGTACGAAGTGCAGCCTCCATAACGCCGCCTGTTGCGCCGAAGATAACTGCCGCACCCGTGCCGATTCCAAGAGGGCTGTCAAAGTTTTCATCAGGCAGCTCTCTGAAGCAAAGACCTGCGTGGTTGATCATCTTAACAAGCTCACGTGTTGTAATGGAAATATCAAGGTCGGGATATCCCGAAGCGCTTTGATCTTCTCTGCCGATCTCAAACTTTTTAGCGGTGCAGGGCATTACGGAAACGCTTACAATATTCTTGGGATCAATACCCATTTTCTGCGCCCAATAAGTCTTTGTGACAGCTCCGTTCATCTGCTGAGGAGATTTGCAAGAGGACAGATTGGGGATAAATTCGGGATAATAAGCCTCGCAGTATCTGATCCAGCCCGGAGAGCAGGAGGTTATCATAGGAAGAACGCCGCCGTTTTGTACACGGTCAAGCAGCTCTGTCGCCTCTTCCATAATAGTGAGGTCAGCACCGAAGTCGGTATCAAAAACGGCATTAAAGCCAAGTCTGCGAAGCGCAGCAGCCATTTTTCCTTCAACGTTTGTTCCCATAGGATAGCCGAAAGCCTCTCCCAAGGAAGCGCGAACAGCAGGAGCGGTCTGTACTACAACAACCTTTTCGGGATCGTTAAGAGCCGCCCAAACCTTATCGGTATCGTCCTTCTCGTTTAAAGCGCCTGTGGGACATACGGCGATGCACTGTCCGCAGGAAACGCAGGCTGTATCGGCAAGATCCATATCAAAGGGACTGCCTATAGATGTTTTAAATCCGCGGTAATTAGCACCGATCACTCCTATACCCTGTACATTAGTACAAGCGGCGATACAGCGGCGGCAGTTGATACATTTTTCGTTGTCACGAGTCATATGTGCCGCACTGGTGTCTATTTCATATTCGTTTCTTACTCCGTCAAAGGCGGGTTCATGCTGAACGCCCAACTCCTGACAGAGGGCCTGCAATTCGCAGCTGCCTGCTCTCGAACAGTAAAGGCATTCTTTCTTGTGGTTGCTCAAAAGCAGCTCCAAGGTCATTTTTCTGCTTTCCAAAACGGCAGGGGAGTTGGTAAGAATATTTTTACCCTCGTCAAATTTGGAAATGGGGTACATACAGGAAGCCACAAGGCTTCTTGCGCCTGTCATTTCCACCACGCATATACGGCAAGCGCCTATTTCGTTGATATCCTTAAGCCAGCAAAGAGTAGGAATGCGTATTCCGTTTTTCCGTGCGGCTTCAAGTATGGTCGTACCCTCTTCAACGGAACATTCGATACCGTTAATTTTAATATTAACCATAATAGCAATAATTCCTTTCTATCATTCCTTGATAATAGCACCGAATTTGCACTTGCTCATGCAAGCACCGCACTTGATGCACTTTGCGGGATCGATCTTGTGAGGTTCTTTTACAGTGCCGCTGATTGCGCCTGCGGGACAAGCCCTTGCACAAGCGGTGCAGCCTCTGCACTTATCTTCGACGATCTTATATTGCAGCAGATGAGTACATACGCCGGCAGGACATTTTTTATCAACAACATGGGCAACGTATTCATCCTTAAAGTAGCGGAGAGTGGAAAGAACAGGGTTGGGAGCAGTCTGACCCAATCCGCAGAGAGAGTTGTTTTTGATGTAGTAGCAAAGCTTCTCCATCTTGTCCAAATCCTCCAAAGTGCCGTTTCCGCTGGTGATCTTATGAAGCATTTCATAAAGACGCTTTGTGCCGATACGGCAGGGAGTACATTTTCCGCAGGACTCGTCAACGGTAAATTCAAGGAAGAACTTGGCAATATCTACCATACAGTTATCCTCGTCCATAACGATAAGTCCGCCCGAACCCATCATTGAGCCGATTGCGATAAGATTATCATAGTCTATTTTAATATCAAGATGCTCGGTAGGGATACAACCGCCTGAAGGTCCGCCTGTCTGAGCCGCCTTGAACTTCTTTCCTTTGGGAATGCCGCCGCCTATTTCGTATACGATTTCACGGAGCGTAGTACCCATGGGAACTTCCACAAGTCCCGTATTGTTGATTTTTCCGCCCAATGCGAATACCTTAGTGCCTTTGGACTTTTCGGTACCCATTGAAGCAAACCAATCTGCACCCTTCAGAATGATCTGAGGAATATTTGCATAGGTTTCAACATTGTTTAAAACGGTAGGACGCCGGAACAAACCCTTTTCGGCAGGGAAGGGAGGGCGGCAGCGAGGCTCGCCTCTTTTTCCTTCAATAGATGTCATAAGCGCTGTTTCTTCACCGCATACAAAAGCACCTGCGCCAAGACGTATGTCAAGGTCGAAGTCAAAGCCCTTGCCGAATATATTTTTGCCGAGAAGCCCGTATTCTCTTGCCTGATTTATTGCGATCTGTAAACGCTTAACAGCGATGGGATACTCTGCACGAACATATATGTAGCCTTGAGTTGCCCCGATTGCGTAGCCTGCAATAGCCATAGCCTCGATAACGGCGTGCGGGTCGCCTTCAAGAACGGAACGGTCCATAAAAGCGCCGGGGTCGCCTTCATCGGCGTTGCAGCATACATATTTCTGACCGCCGTCCTGAACAATGGTGCGGGCAAGCTGCCATTTTTTTCCTGTCGGGAAGCCTGCGCCGCCTCTTCCTCTCAGACCCGAATCCAAAATGACCTGGATAACCTGTTCGGGAGTCATTTCGCTAAGTACCTTTGCCAAAGCCTGATAACCGTCCAAAGCTATGTACTCGTCAATGTTTTCGGGGTTGATAAGTCCGCAGTTGCGAAGTGCAACACGATGCTGCTTTTTATAGAAGTTGGTGTCGTTTAAGGGCTTGATGCCGTTTTCGGTAACGGTTTCCTTATAAAGCAGATGTTCAACGATTCTGCCCTTTAAAAGATGCTCCGAAACGATTTCGGGAATATCCTCTTCCTTAACGGCGGAATAAAAACAGCCCTCGGGATAGACGATCATAATCGGACCTAAAGCGCAAAGACCGAAGCAGCCTGTTCTGATTACTTCAACCTCTTCTTCAAGACCGTTTTTCTTTATTTCCTCATGAAGTCTGTCTATAATGGCAGGACTTCCGGAGGAAGTACAGCCTGTACCACCACAGACCAAAACTTGAGAACGATACATAAATTTCTTCCTCCTGATTACTTATTGTTGTCGATTGTGTATTCGGCGACTACATTGCCGCCTATAATGTGTTCTTCAACCACTCTTTTTGCTTTTTCGGGGGTCATTTTAACATAAGTTACCTTACCGTCCTTGGGAGTGGTAACCTCTACAATAGGCTCCTGACTGCAAAGACCTATACAGCCCATAAGAGTTACGGAAACTCCGTGAAGCTTATGCTCTTGAACAGTATCGGAAAAAGCAGTTACA
>CANEHP010000214.1 GCA_947427325.1 uncultured Clostridia bacterium
GCGGCAAAATTTGCCGAAAAGATGCGTGCTGAGCTTTATGTGAACACGCTCTAAGAATCGGAGGAATAAAATGCTTATATCTGATTTAAGAGCAATAGGAAATAAGCTTTTTAGCGTTCGTAAAAAGCTTGGATTAACACAGGGAGAGGCAGCCGAGGCTGCCGGTTTGTCCGACCGAACCTATGCCGATATAGAGCGAGGAACGGTGAATATGAGATTGGAAACCATATTAAAAATCTGCGAAGCCTTTCAAATCACTCCGGATGCTATTCTGACGGAGGAAGAGCATTCTTTATCTACAAGGCAGGAGGAATTATTTGAACAGTTAAGCCATTGTACAATTAAGCAAAAAGAAACCGCAATGGAACTGTTATCGGTGTACTTAAAGTCTATTCGTTAATCCCTGCTTCCACAAAAAACTTGAAAATAAGGACTGCCGTTAAAAAATGACAGCCCTTTTTATTTACCATAATGTATAAAATTGCAAAATATTCACAAAATACGATTACAAACGAATAATTTAATCTATTCGAAATGTATTGACTATTGTCGGAAAGGAAAAAACAATGACAAACAAGGAATTGCTTTATATTGAGGACGCATTGGGACACGCACAGTATTTTCAGACCAAATGCAACGAAACTGCATCAAAGCTCCAAGACCCCCAGCTTAAAACCTGCGTTCAGCAGATGGCGCAGAGGCACCGGCAGATTTTCCAGAGCTTTTACGGATTATTGTAATTAAATTTCGGGAGGTAACAAAATGGACGACAAAAATCTTATGGAAAATATTTTACTTTTGGAAAAGGGCGTTTGCGACCTTTATATGCACGGCACTATCGAATCTTCAACGGATAATGTCCACAACACTTTCAGCTCGGCATTAAACAACTCTCTTTGTATGCAGGATGAAATCTACGATAAAATGGCGGCTAAAGGCTGGTATCCAACCGAGCAGGTGGAGCAGAACAAGATAAATACCGTCAGACAGAAATTCAGTGCGCAAGGTTAAGAAACTGTTCCGGGTTTTTACCATGTCAATCTTCTTAATTCTATAAATCAGCACCGCACAAAATCCTTTTACGGTTTTGTGCGGTGCTGAAATTTTTAGAAAGCATTCTTATTCTTACTTGATTTTAAGCTCCGTAGGCTCAAATCTGATCCTGACAGAGGGCATTTTCGTAATTTCGGAATAATAGTTTATATCCCAATCCTCTCCCTGCGATGGGTCGTTTTCGCCGCTTGCGGGAGGAGCAAATATTCTTAAAGTAAGGTCGCATTCCTTATCCAAGGGCTTTTCGTAAAATGCGCTCATTAAGTCGATGGTTTTTGCCTTAGGGGACTTATAGAACCACTTTCCGTTGATTTCCATCATCAGATTCAATTCTTCCTCAAAGGTAATTTCGCAGAAAACGGGATTTTTGTCAAAGTGAAGAGGAATTTCTATTCCGTCCGAATCCTCGAAGCCGCCCCAGCGCATTTTTACAGGCAGCTGAGCTTCGCCCTTTTCCTCAAAGACAGGGTAGAAATATTCATCGTGAATTATTTCCTTATACGCTACCATTTCGGGCTGAGGAATACCTACATCGGGATTGTTGGGATCTTCTATTTCAAGCCCCAAACGTCCTCTGTCACGGAATTGGTAAAGGGTAAAGCCGGAGAGCCATTCCGCCTGTTCTCTCTTGATTCTGTTGCAGAAATCGGTAATAACCTCCGCCTGCTCATAAGGTCCTACCACATCGCCGTCGGCGTTAAGCTCGCTTAAAACCATGGGCTTTGACACGCCGCCGTTAAGATACTTAAATCTTTCAAAGGATTTTTTTGCAGCGTCAAACACATTGTCAGGGTAGTCGCGACTGTGGCTTGTGCCGCCTCTTTCCGCTACGTCAAAGGGCCAGCCCCAATGAAGCGATATGTATTTGTCTATCGACCAGATGTCGGTAGTTAAAAAGGCTTCCTTAAATTCCTTCTCCATCTCGACTTCCTCGCTGTCGGCAGAGCAGGCGCCTGCGCAAAGTATGGTGGAAACATTGGGCGCATATTCCTTAAGAATATTATGGAAGTGAATATAAAAATCCGCAACCTGCTGATAGGTGGCTCTTTTTGTAAAACTGAACCAGTTTCCCGTCGCTTCGTGATTGATACGGAGAAGCAGCCTTCCGAAGGGACGCAGATCCTTGGCAATAGCTATCAAATGATCGTCGGAAACATTGGGGTCTATGGTAAGAGTAAGGGTAATGTCCTGACCGTGACGGCGAATATCGCGCATACAGGTAAAAGGCTCGTCATCGGTATTTCCGTCTAAGCCGCCCTTGTAGGGGAAGTAATCGTCATAGGGGTAGTCCCACTGAAAGGATACGTCTGCGTTTTTCATGACCTCGGATATTCTGCCCGGCCACTCTTTATCGAGGGGATAGTAGCAGTACATAAGATTTATGCTTCTGTGAGGTCTGCCTAAGGTGTGAAGAATATAGTCCTGATTTACATATTCTCCTCTTTCACTGCCGTCGCCTAAGTCAACGGCGCATTTGGCAGGGCCCATGCGGATTTTTCTGATCTTCTCGTCCATAGTTTTGTCCTCCGTTATTTTGTTGATACCGCACAAAGACCGTCCTCCGGCTTTGTGCGGCGCTGCCTTGTATTTTTTAAGGAAAATGCCGATTTTTTAAGGCTTTAACATTCTCCTTAAGTTTTTGCCTTTTGTTTAGTATATCACATTATGAAATCGTTTTCAAGGGGGTTTACAAATTTTTCTTTTTATAGTATAATTTACAATGTATAAATATACTTTAAGGATAATTGTGATATGATTTAGTAATGCGCCGCATTATGCCGTATCAGCACAAGCATGGCTTAAGGCCTGCGCCTTTTACGATTTAAATTAACTGTAAGGAAGGAAATAAAGGAAGGAAATAATTATGTTGGAATACGATGAAATAAGACTTGAAACTGAGGCTCTCGAGCCTCAGCTAAGCGAGCTTGAAAAGGCTATGAATATGGATTCGCTTATAAAGGAAGCCGACGGCTTGGAGGAGCAGTCCACACAGCCCGGATTTTGGGACGACGCAGAAAATTCCCAAAAGATAATGCAGAAGATAGGCAGTCTTAAAAATAAGATAAACAGCTTTAAAAAGCTTAAGGAAAGCTATGAGGACGTGGTTACCATGATTGAGCTTGCCAACGAGGAGGAGGACGCTTCAATGCTGCCCGAAATCAAGGAGCAGGCGGCGGCTTTTAAGTCCGATTTGGAGGAAATGAAGCTTGTCACCCTTCTTTCGGGCGAATATGACAGCAAGAACGCTATTTTAACCTTCCATGCGGGAGCAGGCGGCACAGAGGCACAGGATTGGGTCGAAATGCTTTACAGAATGTACAACAGATGGGCGGAGCGCCACCGCTTTAAGGTGGAGCTTTTGGATTATCTTGACGGTGAAGAGGCGGGAATCAAAAGTGCGTCAATACTCATAAAGGGCGAAAACAGCTATGGGTTTTTAAAGTCGGAAAACGGAGTGCACCGCCTTGTGCGCGTAAGCCCCTTTGACAGCTCGGGAAGACGGCACACCAGCTTTGCAAGCCTTGAAGTAATGCCAGAAATCGACGACGACACCAATGTGGATATACGTCCCGAGGACATTGAAATGGAGGTGTACCGCTCCAGCGGCGCAGGGGGACAAAAGGTCAATAAAACCAGCTCGGCAGTCCGTCTTATACACAAGCCCACGGGAATAGTCTGCG
>CANEHP010000215.1 GCA_947427325.1 uncultured Clostridia bacterium
CCTATGCCTTTACCGAGGTTGCTGCAATTTACCCCATCACCCCTTCTTCCGTAATGGCCGAGGTCACCGATTCCTGGGCTACCGCAGGAAGAAAGAATGTTTTCGGCACAGAGGTAAAGGTAGTTGAAATGCAGTCTGAAGCAGGTGCGGAAGGCGCAGTTCACGGCTCTCTTACCGCAGGTGCTTTGACCACTACTTACACCGCATCACAGGGCTTGCTCCTGATGATCCCTAATATGTACAAGATTGCAGGCGAGCTGCTTCCCAGCGTTATTCATGTTTCCGCCCGTGCGCTCGCCACTCACGCTCTGTCTATTTTCGGCGACCACAGCGACGTTTACGCCTGCCGTCAGACAGGTTATGCTATGCTTTGCTCCACCAACCCTCAGGAGGTTATGGACTTGGGTGCAGTTGCTCACCTTTCCACAATCAAGGGCAAAGTTCCTTTCCTTCACTTCTTCGACGGTTTCAGAACCTCTCATGAAATTCAGAAAATCGAGGTTTGGGATTACGATACCTTAAAGGGTATGATTGATCAGGACGCTTTGGCTGATTTCAGAAGCCGCGCTTTGAATCCCGAACATCCCACTCTCCGCGGTACTGCTCAGAATCCCGATATATTCTTCCAGGCTAAGGAAGCTGCCAATAACTATTACAACGCGCTTCCCGAAATCGTTACCGAGTACATGGACAAGGTAAACAAGGAAATCGGCACAGACTATAAGCTGTTTAACTACTACGGCGCACCCGATGCCGAACAGGTTATCGTCGCTATGGGTTCTGTATGCGATACTATTGAAGAAACCATCGACTATCTGCTTGCGCAGGGCAAGAAGGTAGGTCTTGTTAAGGTAAGACTTTACCGTCCCTTCTCTGTAAACGCATTTGTTGACGCTATTCCTTCTACCGTTAAGAAGATCAGCGTTCTTGACAGAACAAAAGAGCCCGGCGCACTCGGCGAGCCTCTTTATCTCGATGTTGTTGCCGCTCTCAGGCAGGCGGGCAAATTTACCGATGTTCCCGTATACAGCGGCCGTTACGGCTTGGGCTCAAAGGACTGCAACCCCGCTCAGATCATTGCCGTTTACAACAATGACAGCAAGGAGCATTTCACAATCGGTATCGAGGACGATGTTACAAATCTTTCTCTGCCTATTACCGAGAACCCCAACACCACTCCCGAAGGCACAACCTGCTGTAAATTCTGGGGACTCGGCTCGGACGGTACCGTCGGTGCAAACAAGAACTCCATCAAGATCATCGGCGACCATACCGATATGTATGCGCAAGCTTACTTTGCATATGACTCCAAGAAATCGGGCGGCGTAACCATTTCTCACCTGCGTTTCGGCAAAAGCCCCATTAAGTCCACTTACTTCGTAAACAAGGCTAACTTTGTTGCCTGCCATAACCCCAGCTATATTGACAAATACAATATGGTTCAGGACGTTATCCCCGGCGGCAGCTTCCTGCTTAACTGCCAGTGGAGCGTTGACGAGCTTGACGAAAAGCTTCCCGCTCCCGTAAAGGCTTATATTGCCAAGAACAATATCAACTTCTACATTATCAACGCTATCAAGGTTGCAAAGGAAATCGGCTTGGGCAACAAGACCAACACCGTTCTCCAGTCCGCATTCTTCTCTATTGCCAACATTATTCCCGCCGAAGAGGCAAAGGATTATATGAAGAAGGCTGCTTACAAGTCGTTCTCCAAGAAGGGCGAGGATATCGTTAATATGAACTACGCCGCTATCGACAGAGGCGCAGGCGAGGTTATCAAGGTTGATGTTCCCGCTTCTTGGGCAGACTGCGAAGGCGAGCTTCCCGTTCACAAGGCTGTAAGCGACAGAAAAGACCTTGAAGCGTTCATTAACAATATTCAAACCCCCTGCAACGCACAAAGAGGCGACGAGCTTCCCGTTTCCACATTTACGTCAATGCCCGACGGCACATTCCCTCAAGGTTCTGCTGCCTTTGAAAAGCGTGGTATCGCCGTTGACGTTCCCGAGTGGATTCCCGAAAACTGTATCCAGTGCAACCAGTGTTCCGTTGTTTGTCCTCATGCGGTAATCCGTCCTGTTATTATGACAGAGGATGAAGCCAAGAACGGTCCTGCTTCCATGAAGACCAAGGACGCAACAGGTATGGCAGGCTACAAGTACACAATGGCAATTTCCGTTTTGGACTGCACAGGATGCGGCGCTTGCGTAAACACCTGTCCCGCTAAGACCAAGGCTTTGGCTTTGAAGCCCCTTGACAGTCAGATGGTTGAGCAGGAAGGCTTTGATTACGCTCATAAGCTCCAGTCTAAGCCGGAAGTCCTTGAAAAGTTCAAGGAAACCACCGTTAAGGGCAGTCAGTTCAAGCAGCCCCTTCTCGAGTTCTCGGGCGCTTGCGCAGGCTGCGGCGAAACTCCTTATGCAAAGCTAGTTACACAGCTCTTCGGCGACAGAATGTATATTGCCAACGCAACAGGCTGTTCTTCAATTTGGGGCGGTTCCGCACCCTCCACTCCTTACACGGTAAATGCAGAGGGCAAGGGTCCCGCTTGGGGCAACTCCCTGTTTGAGGACAACGCCGAGTTCGGCTTCGGTATGTTCCTTGCTCAGGATACATTGAGAGCAAGAGCTCAGGCTCATTTGAAGGCGCTTGACGAAAAGGCCGAAAAACCCGAAATCAAGGCGCTTATCGCTAAGTATTTTGAAACCGCCAACGACGGTGCTGCCAACTCCAAGGCTACCAAGGAGCTGGTTGCCGCATTGGAGGCTTGCGACTGCGATAACGAGGACAGAAAGGAAGTTCTTAAGCTTAAGGATTACCTTTCCAAGAAATCCAACTGGATCTTCGGCGGAGACGGCTGGGCTTACGATATCGGTTACGGCGGTGTTGACCATGTTCTCGCCAGCGGAAAGAACGTAAACATTATGGTATTCGATACCGAGGTTTATTCCAACACAGGCGGACAGGCATCAAAGGCTACGCCCATCGGTGCAATAGCGCAGTTTGCCGCAGGCGGCAAGGATATTAAGAACAAGGATCTTGCGGGAATCGCCATGAAGTACGGTTATGTATATGTTGCTCAGGTTTCTATGGGTGCAGATAAGAACCAGTGCTTAAAGGCAATTCTTGAAGCGGAAGCTTACGACGGTCCTTCCCTTATCGTTTGCTATGCTCCTTGTATCAACCACGGTATCAAGGGCGGTTTGGCAATCGCACAGCAGGTTGAAAAGGAAGCTGTTGAAGCAGGCTACTGGAATATCTTCAGATTTAACCCCGCTCTTGCAGCAGAAGGAAAGAATCCCTTCAGCCTTGACTGCAAAGCGCCTACGGGAGATTATAAGGCATTTATGATGAGAGAAGTTCGCTACAACTCACTCACACGTCAGAATCCTGAAAAGGCTGCCGTTCTCTTTGACAAGGCAGTTGCCAACTCCAAGAAGCGTTACGATGATCTGGTTGGTCTTGTGGATTACTATAAGCCCGCTGAATAATCCTGTAAAAATTAATAGGAATTGTAATAGTACAAGTTTTAAAGTTATAATTTAATGTAGGAATTAAATTAGTACAAAACAGTAAGCCGCATTTGAGTGTACAGCAAATGCGGCTTTTTGTTTATATTTTGCGTAGGAAGGAGCTGTATTTATAGTTAGAACTTGTTCTTATAGGAATGGTGCGCAGATTTTCGAGCAAATTTTGTCGAGGACAAGGAAAAATTC
>CANEHP010000216.1 GCA_947427325.1 uncultured Clostridia bacterium
ACGGATAGCCCTTTATTGACGTTGGAATCGCCGTAAGATTATTATTTTCGCCTTTATATTTATTAACAATATTGTTATAACGGCTAAGCAGATTTGCGGAGAGGGAATATATTTTATCTTTTTGATAATAAGCATATTTTTCATCGTATTGAGTTATTTTATTATCCAGCTCATCAGACATATCATCCCTCATATCCTTTGAAAACTGCCATATATAAGCGCTTCCGTTAGGATTGCAGCTTTGTATGGCCGCCGTCATCAAATCGTCGCCGCCCACTAATCTAAAACAGTTTTTTACCTGCCCCATATTGACCGAATAATTTATATTATCGGCTAAGTTTTCAACTGATACAAAAACGGAGGTATCGTCGCCGTACCCCGTAACCACATTACGTCTGCCTCACTCCGAACATTCTCTTATAAACTCCCCTCTTGCATTGCAGTCAAGGCAGTAAGATTCCAAATCATAAACACTGATAGTGCGTTCAAGTTTATTTTCGGAGTTTATTCTGCAATCCAAAATAAATAGGCATTTGATCTCTTCGGCAATCTCCAAAAAAGCGTCATACAGAGAAATGTCGTTAAAATCAAATGTTCTTTGTATATTTGCAATAGTACGGTCAACATGCTCAATTTTGTAATGAGGTATCTTTTCGGTAATCCTGTGAAGCAACGAACCCTCTTTTTTTTGAGGGTCATACAAAACGGTGGGAACATATTTATCTCTTGCAATATCATCGGCGGTGTTTATTTGTATGTTATGCAGTATTACCTGAGACAGCTCTGACACGCCGAGAGATTTGCAGGTGACGTTTTTTACCGTATCATTCTGTTCCTCGGTTTCAACCTCAATATCGTACCACATATTCCATGTGGGACAATAAACAAGCTTCAATCCAATGATTTTATCCCAAAGATTGCATTTCTTACCGTTATTGTATTTATAGACCTTGAAAAACACTTCCGAATAGGAGTTAAGCCTGTTTTTAAAGGTGACATTACAGGCAGGCAAAGCCCCAAGCTTTTTCCCGCTCCTTGTGGCAAGAATAAATTCGGGCATAATCACATTGTTTTGTGAATCAAACTTTATTTTCATAAAAAATCCTTCTTTCCGGTGAATATTACGGCGTGTCCTTTATAATAGGGTAATAAGACATTTTGATTTCACAAGGCATTGAAACTCTGATTTTATTGTCTCTTTGCCCGAATTTATTTTCCACCTTGAAAAACTCGTAGTTAAAATCATCGGCTATATCATGGTCGGCAAGCGATGTGGTGATAATTTTTGTGCCGCCGGTTATATTGATGATTTCGCCATAGCTGCAATTTTTAATTACGGTAGTGCATGGATAAGTGGTATTTTCTATAGTTAAATCGCCGCTGCTCATACACCGTATTTTCATATCGGGGTAAGTAATCCCTATTTCGTCGGAGGTGTCCGTAAATACTTTAATTTGATTTCCGGCGGTAAAGCCGAATGTTTTGGAGATTTCTTTACCGTAGCCAAAGGGCTTATCGGTTACCAGAGTAAGCTCCAGCCCATAAGTCTTTCCGTTCATAATAAGCTTATTTATATTAAAACTGCCGTTAAACCATATTTCTTCATTACCCCCCGTCTCGCCGTTAAACGGCTTAAAGGGCAAAAATTCCCTGCGGTTGAGCCAGCGCATTATCTCCCTGTATTCTTCATTATCAATGCCATAATCATTATATATACAAGGATTTTTACATATTTGAAAAGAACATTCCAGGCACTCGCCGTATTGTGTGCCCGAAAGCCCGTAAATTTTTCCCTGCTCTCTCATGACCTTGTTAAAAGATATATCTGAACCGCCGCTTATATTTTCAATCCCCTTATCTCCGAAATTGCAAATAATAAAATTATAGTCGCTTAAATATCTGCCGTCATATTCAAAATCCTCCGCATACATAAAATCATCTCCTTAAAATTGTTTACTGCAATGTAATATTTAATCGAAAACCCTAAGTCCCCCGCCTCTAAGGCGGCGGGTTCCTTATCGGTCTTTCGGTGGGGGATACAACCCCCACCGAAAGACCGAGGGGCGACGCCCCGGGGTTTCTCATAAACTCGGGGCGTCGCCCCTCGTTGAACATCAAAAAAATCATCGGGTAACAGCATTGTTTTTCATCTTGCCCAAAATCTTTTCAAATTCCTTCCTATAACGCTTTCTCAGCCCTCTCAGCTGTTCTGTCAGCAAAGCATATTTTGCCTTATATTCATCAAGTTCAGACACCGCATTATTAAAGGCGGTTTTCATTTTTTCATACTGTAAATTATGCTCGTCATAATCTTTTTGCCTTTCCTCTTCCTGCAAAGTCAGCTTCTCAACTGTTTCGGAAAGCTTTTTATTTTCTTCTTTTACAGATTCCGATAAACCTTTGTATTTATCAAGCTCGGCTCTTAAAACCTCAATTTTCTTTTTATCGTTCATATCTCCCTCATATTTTCCATCACAGACAATATCTGTCCGCTGCATACAAAAACAACGGACAGTGTCTGCTATTTTCTTCCGATGATCTGTGTTGACTATTGCCAACACCATCAGAAAGTTATAAGGTTTAACATATAAACCCTACCATCTGAATTTATTTTTTGCCAGACTGCTTCTGCCTGCAACCCTATCCACTGTCATAGACTGCACCATTTTTTCAAACCTCCCGTCGCTTCTCATCTTGTTGACCAAATCGTTATAATCCTCGACATGGTCAATATTAATGTTAATATCCCCGAATTTAGCGTCTCCTGCTCTCGGAACAGGATTAAGCCCGACATCAGGCGGTTTTACAAGGCTTATCGGATTAAGTCTTGACATATTGGCAAAAATACCTGCGGCGGCAAGCTTCTTCAATGTTTCGTTCAGGGCTAAATAGTTCTTTGTTTCGTCTGCGTTAAGGACATATTCGGGTCTTGAATTACTGCCGTCAAGCTGTGCCAGTCCCGTATAATTTACAATACCGCCCCTTTTATATGCTTTCACGTCAGCCCGTTTGAACCAACCTGTAACACCGCTGTTCAACTTATGCCAGCGTACCTTCAAATATCCGTTAATCTCGTCCAAAACAGTATAAATAGGGTCGTTGCCAAACACTTGTCTTTCTCCGCCGGTATCGCCGACATAGTCATAGATCGGCGCGCCTTCGGCATTTATTTTGCCTCCGATCCTTATGGGCTTTGTTGAACCGCCCGAGCTGCCGTTTGAGTTACTTGATCCGTTACTGCTTCCGCCGCCTGCGGAATTGCCTGTGCCTGCGGAAGGATTACTTGGGACAGCGGGATTTCCGGCGCTGCTGTTATTGCCCGCATTTGTGCCGGCCGCTGCAATCATAGCCGCAGTATTGACCTCTATCCTGTTCAACGCTTCGTTTACGGCAGTAAGCTTATCCGTAAATCTTTCACCGTAAAGGGAAACAACATTGGTAATATCACTTGTGCCGCTGCTCCAAATGGTTTTAATACTGTCGGACAGATTATATCCCACATTGTTGGCCGCAGCTTCGATAGCAGCCGCAATATTTCCCGCATTTTCGTTTACAGTCCCGATAAGCTCCCCGATAAGAGCGTCTATATCGTCAAGTCTCCCGTTTAAAGCGTCCTCATAATCGGTATAAAGCTCGTCCAGCAATTTTTTCTGTTCGCTTATATACCTTTCATATTCGGATTCCTGTAATTCCTCCTGTGCTTTTTGTAACT
>CANEHP010000217.1 GCA_947427325.1 uncultured Clostridia bacterium
GACAAAATTTGCTCGAAAATCCGCACACCATTCCTATGAGAACAAGTTCTAAAAATCCTGTGATCACAGGCTCTAACGATCAAAAGAAAGGAGCTTTTAATATGACTGTTATAGAAAATCAGACTTTCGATGAGGAAAGAGCGCTTTACGGTTCGGAAGACGTTATAATAAGGGGTTGTTCTTTTGACGGTCCTGCCGACGGGGAGAGCGCATTTAAAGAATGCAGGCTGATACAGGTTGAAAAGAGTTTTTTTAATCTTCGGTATCCTTTCTGGCATGACAAGGAGCTGAAGATAATCGATTCGGAAATGACCGAGCTTTGCCGAGCCGCTTTGTGGTACTCCTCGGATATAGAAATATCCGATACAAAGCTGCATGGCATAAAGGCTCTCAGGGAATGCACGGACATACGGATAAAAAACTGCGATATTATTTCCCCCGAATTTGGCTGGTCCGCAAAAAATGTTGAAATGTACAATACAAGCGCCGAAAGCGAATACTTTATGATGCGCTCCTGCCGTCTTGCCTTTGATGATGTTAAGCTTAAGGGCAAATATTCCTTTCAGTACATTGAGGATTCTGTTTTCGGTAATTGTTTTTTTGACACGAAGGACGCATTTTGGCACGCAAAAAATGTGATCGTCAAAAACAGCGTCGTAAAAGGAGAATATCTTGCCTGGTACTGTGAAAATGTTACCTTTGAGAACTGTGTGATAATCGGCACTCAACCCTTCTGTTACTGTAAAGGGCTAAAGCTTATCGATTGTGAGATGAAGGAGGCGGATCTTTGTTTTGAGCGTTCGGAGGTTGACGCAACAATTACCTCTCCTGTGATCAGTATTAAAAATCCGTTAAAGGGACGGATCTGCGTCCCCCATGCCGACGAGATAATTATGGATATTGAGGAGGCAAAGGGAGAGGTAATTTTTCCTCAGCTGAAAAACTGCCGAAAATTCAAAAATATCCGTTGTTCAATGATGTGAAATTAAGCCTTCATAGGATAAGCACCCGAATTTTCGTACCGCTTTTATCTTGAAATACGTGCAATAATATGCTATACTGAGTATAACTAAAAATACTTGAAAGGGGTAAACAATAATGGATACAAATAAGCTTTATGAACTTTGGCTGGAAAAGGCGGTTAACGATCCCGATTTAAAGACCGAGCTTGAAAAAATCAGGGGAAACGACGATGAGATATCCGATCGCTTTTACAGAGAGCTTGAATTCGGTACAGGCGGCTTAAGAGGCGTTATCGGCGCAGGCACCAACAGAATGAACATATATACCGTAAATAAAGCGACACAGGGACTTGCGAGCTATGTGCTGAACCATGGCGGCAAAAGCGTTGCAATAAGCTATGACAGCCGAATCAAGTCCGATTGCTTTGCCAAAAATGCAGCCTGCGTATTTGCGGGCAACGGAATTAAGGTAAATATTTACCCTGAGCTTATGCCCACGCCCTTACTTTCATGGGCGGTAAGATACTTAAAATGCGACGCAGGCGTTATGGTCACCGCAAGCCACAACCCCGCAAAATATAACGGCTACAAGGTTTACGGCAGCGACGGCTGTCAGGTTACCAATGAAGCGGCTGATGAGATTTTGGGTTATATCGGCAAGACCGATGTTTTTGACGGCGTTAAGACCGCCGATTATGACGAGTCCGTTAAAAACGGCTTGATTACATATATCGGCGAGGACGTGATTGACGCATATATGGCGGAGGTGCGCAGGCAGTCCGTTCACCCCGAGCTTTGCGAAAAATCGGGCTTAAAGGTGGTATACACTCCCCTTAACGGAACGGGCAACAAGCCTGTACGCCGCATTTTAAAGGAGATCGGCATAAAGGACGTGGTGATCGTTCCCGAACAGGAAAACCCCGACGGCACATTCTCCACCTGCCCTTATCCCAACCCCGAGATCAGAGAAGCGCTGGAGCTTGGACTCAGACTTTGCGAAAAGGAAAAGCCGGATTTGCTTCTTGCCACCGACCCCGACTGTGACCGTGTGGGAATTGCCGTTCCCGACGGAGACGGCTACGCCCTGTTCAGCGGAAACGAGGTAGGCGCATTGCTTCTCGAATATGTGGCAAGAGAGCGCAGGGCTATGGGTACGATGCCGCAAAATCCTCTTGCGGTTAAGACCATAGTTACCACCGACATAACTGCCAAAATTGCCGAAAAGTACGGCGTTGAACTGGTAGAGGTGCTTACGGGCTTTAAGTTTATCGGCGAACAGATAGGCTTCCTTGAAAAGAAGGGACAGCAGGACAGATACATTTTCGGCTATGAGGAAAGCTACGGATATCTTGCAGGCGGCTATGTAAGAGATAAGGACGCCGTTGTGGCTTCCATGCTTATCTGCGAAATGGCGGCATACTACCGCACCAAGGGCAAAAGCCTTATTGATGTGCGCAGGGCTATGTATGAGGAATACGGCTTTTACTGCAACAAGCTTGATACCTTTACCTTTGAGGGAGCAAGCGGTATGCAGAAGATGAACGACATTATGGATAAAATGCGCACCGATTATCCCAAGTCGGTAGCGGGATTTAAGGTAATAGGCTTTGCCGATTACGAGGCAGGCGAAAAGACCGATTTGTTAAGCGGCGGCAAGGAGAAGATAACATTGCCTAAGTCTAATGTTATTTCCCTTTATCTTGAGGGCAATAATAAGGCTATTATCCGTCCCAGCGGCACCGAGCCTAAGCTGAAGGTTTATTATACTGCCGTGGGCGGGACTATGGAGGAAGCGGAGGAGCTTCAGAAGAAGATGTCGGAGGAGTTTTCCCTGCTGGTTAAGTGATCGGGGTTTAAAAATATATTATTACAGTGATCTTTTGCTGTTGACGTATAAATAAGATTATATAGAAGCTTCAAAAGCGCTGCCGAAATTATACCTTTTAATACGGAGCTATGCCGCCTTTGTCTCTTTTGTCAAAGTCAGATAAGGAGAATTTTATGAAGTCGAAATATTTCCTTCTGATAATTCCCGCCGCTGTAATATCATCCGCTTTAATAGCATTTTTACTGTTATATCTGATAATTGTCATTGTTTTGTATATAACTCCATGGGACGTGACAGGACCAAGGGCATTCCTTTTCGGCACTGAGTACAAGGACGATTACGTTAATGCGACTGCGATTTCCGCTGACTTTACGGACAAGGTAAGTATCAACGGAAATGAAATAAGTGCGCCGCAAGATAATCTGTATATGATAGTTGAAATGGAAATAGCCGCAATAGGCGGTAACTGGAATGTGATATCCGATTTTACGGTATCCGGGAACGGTTTAGTTAATGCCAACTTTGACCGTGAAATAACAAGCCGATTAAACGGCTGTGATCTTTTAAAACTGAACAGCTCCGAAAAGCAATCGGTCAGCTTGGTTTTCCCGGTGCCGGAGTCGGAGCAGAGCACAGGCTGTTTATTAACAGTTCAATATACTGACGGCTGTTGCAGCGAACCTTTTATTTTAAGTAGTTGGCAAAAAGAAACAGTGCAGGCATAAATTGACATAAAATTTCTTTAAAACAAAAACAGGGGACGCCCTCTCGTACAGGGCGTCCCCTCCAGCTTGTCGAAAAACTTTTGAAACCTGTGGTTTTTCGACAAGCTGCCGCCGATTTTCGGCAAAGCCGAAAATCAAAAATCGGGCTAAAGCCTCGATTTTAAGGCTATTATCTCAACTC
>CANEHP010000218.1 GCA_947427325.1 uncultured Clostridia bacterium
AAATCAGCACAACTTTCCTAAGAGCGAGCAAAAATCAGCACAACTTTCCTAAGAGCGAGCAAAAATCAGCACAACTTTCCTAAGAGCGAGCAAAAATCGGCACAGCTTTATTGAAAGCACCTTTATAACTCTTTCTTTCCCAAATTGTTTTCCTTATGTGAAATCCTGTTAATATGGCGTTTCAAAACCATATTGATATACTGAGATAAAGACCTATCGTCTTTTTCCGCTTCATACTTTATCTTATCCAAAAGGTCGCTATCTAAAGTTATGCTTACTTTTTCTTTTAATGGTCTCACCGTTCATCACCTCATCAAAAATTATACTGTGTTTTACCATATAGTATTGACAAAGGCGGCAAAGTAGTATAAAGTAGTATCAAATAAAATTTTTACTGAGGTGTACTATGGACTTGACTAAAACCCTTAATGCTGTTGGTAAAGCTGTATTTGTTAAATATTATTATGTTTTCGCAAATATGCCCTATGAGGACTGTATGGAAATGTTTACGGAAAACTACACCGAAAAGTCAAAGAAAAACAGAGTAACATACGCAAAAGCCATTTTTCTCCACAGGAAACAGTATGAGGCTTTAAAAATAATCTGCAATTCTCCTAAAATCGATACGAAAACCAAAAACAGAGCTTTGCGGATTTTTGCGGAGGAAAGGAAGAAAAGGAGATACTGCGTGCTTTCATAAATTAAGCAGGTTAGCATTTTTGCCCGATTTTTAAAGCAAAAATGCTAACCTGCTTATACTAATTCTTAATTAAAATAAGACAAAGCCGGCGGGTGGGGCGTTCCTGATCAAGGAAGTCCCGACGCAGGAATATGCGGATATTTCAAGTCGGGCTGACACAGAGCAGGGACGCCCCGGTCGGTGGATTTGTCTGATTTTTATTAAGATTTAGTATTAAATAGACGGAATCCTGAAATTCTTTTAAAATCAGTAAATTACCGCCAAATTTCTTGAAAGCAAACAAAAAATCAACTACTCCGCCAAAAGCTTCCTCATCTTCTCCTCCGCCTTAGCCAGCTTAGCTCTCTCATTCTCGATCTGCTGTGCGGGAGCTTTCGCCAAAAAGCCCGGATTATTAAGCTTTTTGCTGAGGAAATCAATATCCTTTTGCACCGCCGCTATCTCTTTTTCAATTCTTGCCCTTTCCTTTTCCTCGTCCACCAGCTCGCCCTTGGGAGTGAAAATTCTTGCAAAAGCGGTAACGGCGGTCATCTTGCCCTCGGTGTTTTCAACCTTCTCCGTTATCTCAACGGACGATGCGCCCGCCAGCTTTATAAAGAAGCTTTCACAGCTATTAAACAGCTCGGTTTCCTTAGTTTCGATCTCCATAGACGCTTTCCTTGAGGGAGGAACATTAAGCTCGCTTCTCTGAACACGAACCGCCCTGATGGCGTCAACTATCTTTGAAAAGTCCTCCTGCTCCCTCGGAAAATCAAGCTTTTCGTCATACCTGCACCACTCGGTCGTCATAATGCTTTCCGCCTCGCCTTGAGGGAGGGACTGCCATATTTCCTCGGTAACAAAGGGAATAAAGGGGTGAAGCATTTTCAGAATACCCGCCATAATATAAACAAGAACATTCTGCGCCGCCAACGCATTTTTGCCGCCCTCTGCAATTCTCGGCTTGGTAAGCTCGATATACCAATCGCAGAAAATATCCCAGGTAAAGTCGTAAATATTCTGTACCGCAACGCCCAGCTCATAGGCTTCGAGATTGGCGGTAACATTTCTGACCATACCGTTGAACAGTGACAACGCCCACTTATCCTCAATGGCCGGTTCCTCGGGGAGAACGGGCTTTTCAAAGTCCTCGGGCAGGTTCATCAGAATAAAGCGGGAGGCGTTCCAAAGCTTGTTGATAAAGTTGCGTGAGTTGGTGACCTTTGTTTCCGTCCAGCGCATATCGTTTCCGGGAGCGTTGCCCGTTACAAGGGTAAGCCTTAATGCGTCCGCACCGTATCTGTCTATTATTTCAAGAGGGTCTATGCCGTTTCCCAGGGATTTTGACATTTTCCGTCCCAGCTCGTCCCTCACAAGTCCGTGAATAAGCACGTCCTTAAAGGGCTTTTCCCCCGTGTGTTCAAGTCCCGAGAAAATCATTCTCGAAACCCAGAAGGTAATTATATCATAGCCCGTTACAAGAGTTTGTGTAGGGTAAAAGTATTCGTAATCGGGAGTTTTTTCGGGCCAGCCTAAGGTAGAGAAGGGCCAGAGCGCAGAGCTGAACCATGTATCGAGAGTGTCCTCCTCCTGCACCATAGCCGCACCGCATTTAGGGCATTTGTCTATGCCGTCAAGGGTAACCTCAATGTGACCGCAGTCCTTATTTTGGCAGTAATAAGCGGGAATCCTGTGTCCCCACCAGATCTGACGGGAAATACACCAGTCTCTTATATTCTCCATCCAAAACAGATAGCTGTTTTCAAAACGTCCCGGCACATACCTAAGCTCGCCGCTTTTAACCACGTTAATGGCAGGTTCGGCCAGCTCCTTCATTTTAACGAACCATTGCAGGGAGGCGGTAGGCTCAACGGTAGTGCCGCAGCGCTGACAGGTGCCGACATTGTGCCTGTGAGGCTCGACCTTAACAAGCAGTCCCTGCTCTTCAAGATCCTTGACCATAGCCTTGCGGGCCTCGTACCTGTCCATACCCGCATACCTGCCGCCGACGCCCTCTTTAACAGTTGCGTCGTCGTTCATCATATGGATCACGGGCAGGTTATGGCGCTTGCCTACCTCAAAGTCGTTGGGGTCATGGGCGGGAGTGATCTTAACGCAGCCCGTACCAAATTCCATATCAACATAATCGTCGGCAACAACGGGAATTTCCCTGTCCGTAAGGGGCAGCTTCAGCATTTTTCCCACAATGTCCGTATAACGTCGGTCCTTGGGATTTACCGCAACGGCGGTATCGCCCAAAAGGGTTTCGGGACGGGTGGTGGCTATTTCGACAAAGCCGCTGCCGTCGGCAAAGGGATAGTTTATATGCCAGAAAAATCCGTCCTGCTCCTCGTATTCGGTTTCTATGTCGGAAATAGAGGTTTTGCAGCAGGGACACCAGTTTATAATGCGCTCCCCTCTGTAAATATATCCTTTATTGTACAGATCCATAAAGACCTTTTGAACAGCCCTTGAACAGCCCTCGTCCATGGTAAAGCGGTCACGGCTCCAATCGCAGGAGCTGCCCATTTTGCGCTGCTGCTTTTTGATAGTGCCGCCGTACTTGTCGTTCCATTCCCAGGCCCGCTTCATAAAGCCTTCTCTGCCCAGCTGATATTTGGTAACGCCCTCTTTTTTCATTTCGGAAACGATTTTCGCCTCGGTAGCCAAAGCCGCATGGTCGGTTCCCGGCAGCCATAATGCGGAATATCCCGCCATTCTTTTGTAGCGGATAAGTATATCCTGCAAGGTGCAGTCGAGAGCATGCCCCATATGGAGCTGTCCCGTTATATTGGGAGGGGGCATAACTATGGTGTAGGGCTTTTTTGCGGGATCGATTTCCGCCTTGAAAAAGCCGCTTTCCTCCCAATATTTATAAAGCCTGTCCTCAAAATCCTTTGGGGAGTAGGTTTTTGCCAATTCCTTTTTCATTTGCCGTCTATGTCCTTTCTTTTCTCCGATTTTACAGTGTGTATATGCTGTCGACTTCTGTTGTTTTAAAATTCCGTCTGT
>CANEHP010000219.1 GCA_947427325.1 uncultured Clostridia bacterium
TCGACAAAATTTGCTCGAAAATCTGCGCACCATTCCTATGAGAACAAGTTCTAAAGGCGGGCAAAAGTCAGTACAGCTTCCCCGAGAGAACAATAAATCACCGCCAAGCTTCTTGAGAGAATCATAAACCGGCATCTATTGCTCACGAGAACAGGAAAAAGTCTGTTTTTTACAGCCCTGTTAAATAATCGTTCCCCCGTTGGGATGCAGCACCTGTCCTGTCATATAGCTTCCGTCACAGGACGCAAGGAACACATAGCAGGGAGAAACCTCGCAGGGCTGTCCCGCTCTTTTCATAGGAACAGAGGAATACTTGCTGCCGAAGCCCGCCACTTCCTCCGCCGAAAATGAAGCGGGGATAAGGGGAGTCCAGATAGGTCCGGGAGCGACCGCATTAACTCTTATTCCCTTATTTGCAAGGGAAAGGGCAAGAGAACGGGTAAACGACACGATAGCCCCTTTAGTGGCGCTGTAATCAATTAGATCCTTCTGTCCCTGAAAGGCGGTTACCGAGGCGGTGTTGATAATGGAGCTGCCCTCATGCATATATGGCAGAGCATACTGTATCATATAAAAGTAGGAAAAAACATTATTTTTAAAAATAAATTCAAGCTGATTGTGTGAAATGTCAAGAATACTTCTTTGAACTATCTGAAAGGCGTTGTTATTAACTAAAATGTCAAGTCCGCCAAATCTTTCAACGGTTTTTTTAACACATTCCTTGGCATATTCGGGATTTTTTAAATCCGCCTTCAGCAAAAGACACTGACCGCCCATTTTCTTAATGGTATCGGCAGTTTCTTTCGCATCCTTGTCCTCGTCAAGATAAACTACCGCAACATTTGCTCCCTCTCTTACATAATCGTAGGCAACAGCTCTGCCTATTCCGCTGTCGCCGCCTGTTATAACGGCGGTTTTTCCCTCTAATTTGCGGCAGCATTTTTCTCTTGACGAAACAGGCTTAGGGTTCATTATATATTCAAATCCGGGCTGCCTGTTTTGATGCTGAGGGGGAAATTTTTCGGGGAATTTTCCGCAGTCCTTTGTTTTATTGGCGTTATTGCCGTTGTTGATGTAAAACCTTTGATTATTGTTCATATGTCAAGACTCCTTAATTTAGCCGTCCCTGTACAAAAACCGACTTATGACTTTGTACACAGCCTCCATAAAAATTTTTCCGCCATTTTTGCCTAAAATTTTAAACACATCAAATTTTCTGCGTTGTTTTGAGCAATTTGGCTGAGAAATCGGCTGTGCAATCCGTGTCGGGTCTTTGTGGGGGGCTTTTATTTATACCGATTCTTAATCATTTTATAGACAACTTTGCAATAAATGCAGCCTTTCGCAAATTTGTCTGCAATCCGATTAAAAAATAGTATCAATATATGATATGCAAAGGAGTAAAAAATGTTTATTATGCTTTTGATACTGTATAATAAAGCCTGACATATTTTAGAGCGTGTTCACATAAAGCTCAGCACGCATCTTTTCGGCAAATTTTGCCGCCTGCTTCGTTAAAATTTTTTGAAATATGACGATATTCCTGCAAAATTTTGCCTTGCAGGCAACAAAATTATGCGCGAAAATCTGCATACTGATTTTATGTGAACACGCTCTAATTATGAGCATGGATAAGCGGTTTGCTGTTTTTTCTCAGATGAGAGCGAATGAACAAAATACGATACCCTTACCCTTACCCTTGCCCTTACCCACAAACAGATCGCCCGTTATTGCTCCCACGGTGAAACCCTGCCGACAAAACGCAGGAAAAAATAAAAATATCAAGGAAAAAAGCGCAGCAATGTTCTTTGCGCAGCTTGTCGAAAATCCTCCGAAAGCCGTGATTTTTCGACAAGCTGACGCCGACTTTCGGAAAAACCGAAAATCAAAATTTGTAGGCGAGGGCGTCGCAGAATTCTCTCGTAAGGGTATCAAAATGCCTGCAAGAATCAGCCCTCTAACATAGCAAGTATCTGCGCCTTTGGTCTTGCTCCGGCAGACTGATTCACTACCTTACCGTCTTTCATCACTATCAGAGTTGGGATGCTTGCCACGCCAAAGGTCTGCGCCAACTCTGCCTCGTCGTCCACATTGATCTTTCCCACAAGGTACTGGGGATTTTCCTCTGCGATTTCGTCCACTAAGGGCGATACCATGCGGCACGGTCCGCACCAATCGGCGTAGAAATCCAAAAGAACCGTTTTTTCACTGTCCTTTACGGAATCAAAATTGTTTTTGTTAATTTTTATAACTGCCATTTTATTTTCTCCTTTTTTGTTTTTCATTAGGGCTTTTTTGAAAGGGCTTTTTTGAAAATAGAGGGAATGTGGAATTTTCGTCCCGAAACGGTTGGATTCAAGGAAAAAAACGCAGTCAAACCGACGCTTGACCGGGCTTTTTTTACGCAGAAGATGATCATTTTGGGGTGAAAAGACGGCGTTCCCGATTTTTCAAGCAAGCCCTAATATTATAACCGATTATTTTCTTGTTGTCTGTGATTATTTCACATTTCAAATATGTCGTATCCTGTTTGGGATTTCCGTTTTCGGCAATGACTAAATTTCTGTCAGGCGTTTCCCGCTATATATTCTCCGGCAAAATGCGCTGCCACCGCTCCGTCGGAAACAGCAGTAACAATTTGGCGAAGCGCTTTGGTGCGAATATCGCCAACGGCAAAAACGCCTTCTATATCGGTTTTTGTATCCTCGCCTGCAATTACATATCCGTTAAGATCAAGACTGACAGAATGATCCAAAAAATCCGTTGCAGGTTTTCTGCCTATGCTTACAAATATTCCGTCACAAGTAATATCCGTTTCCTCCTTTGTGATTTCATTTCTTGTTTTTGCACCGAAAATTCTGTCGCCGGCAATGAACGAGGAAACTACGCTATTCCATATAAATTCCGCATTCGGAGTTTTCATAAGAGGTTCATGATAAATTTTCGCAGCACGAAGACTGTTTCTTCTGTGAACGATATACACCTTGGAGGCAAGGTGCGACAGATACAGAGCATCCTCCGCAGCGGAATCTCCTCCGCCGACCACAATAACGATCTTATCCTTATAAAATCTTCCGTCGCAATGGGCGCAGTAGTGTATTCCCTTTCCCGTCAATTCTTTTTCCATAGGCAGTCCCAACTCACGGGGATTTGCCCCGGAAGCAAGCACAACCGTTTTTCCGAAAAATTCTTTATTTGCGCTTTTTACTTTTTTGATTTTTTCCGATAGATCAACCGATACAATTTCTGCGTATTCCGTTTTGACTCCAAAACGTTCCGCTCCCTTCTGCATTTTCATGCCAAGGGTAAAACCGTCTATCCCTTCTTCAAATCCGGGATAGTTATCAATATCCCCGGTCAAAGTCATTTGACCTCCTGCCGCCATCCTTTCAATGACTACGGTATCCAATCCCGCACGTGCAGCATACAAAGCCGCCGTATATCCGGCAGGTCCGCCGCCGATTACAATCATATCATAAACATATTGCATTTCCGTTCTCATTTTCGCTCCCATTTCCGTTCTCGTTTTCGCTCTCATTTCCTTCCCGACTGCATACAGCCGGTCAACGCCCAACCGCAGCTTAAATAAGATATAAACAGCGATTTTATCTGTTAAACTATGTGTTTTTAGAGCATGTTCACATAAAATCAGTATGCAGATTTTCGTGCATAATTTTGTTGC
>CANEHP010000220.1 GCA_947427325.1 uncultured Clostridia bacterium
TTTCCTTGTCCTCGACAAAATTTGCTCGAAAATCTGCGCACCATTCCTATGAGAAAAAGTTCTTAATTAAGGAGAATAAAATGGGACTAAACGATACACCCTCCGCAAATCGTATACACATCGGTTTTTTCGGAAGAAGAAACGTCGGCAAGTCAAGCCTTGTAAACGCCGTTACCTCGCAGGAATTATCTGTGGTATCAGATGTTCCCGGCACAACCACCGATCCTGTTTTTAAGTCGATGGAGCTGCTGCCCTTAGGTCCGGTTATGATAATCGATACGGCGGGCTTTGACGACGAGGGAGAATTAGGGGAGCTTAGAGTTAAAAAAACAAACCGGGTTCTTAATAAAACGGATATAGCAGTACTTGTTGTTTCGGCAACAGAGGGTTTGTCTGATTTTGACCGAGAGCTTTTAAAAAAATTTGAGAAAAAACAGATACCCTTTATTGTGGCATACAATAAGTCGGATTTGGGCATAACCGATCGCTTCGACCGAGAAGCGAATGCTATCTGTGTCAGCGCAAAAACGGGCGAAAATATTACACGCCTTAAGGAAAGAATAGGCGAAATGGCAGAGACGGAGGATACAAGGCTGAAATTAGTGGGAGATTTGCTGAAGCCCGACGATATTGCGGTTTTGGTAGTTCCCATTGACTCGGCTGCGCCAAAGGGCAGGCTTATTTTGCCGCAGCAGCAGGCTATACGGGATATTTTGGAGGCAAACGCCACCGTAATTGTTATAAAAGAGGATAAGATAAAGGAAACTCTTGCAAATCTGCGAAAAAAGCCCGCTATGGTAATCACTGACAGTCAAGCCTTTGAAAGAGTGGCGAAGGATGCTCCCGAAGATATTCCCCTTACATCATTTTCAATACTTATGGCAAGGTTTAAGGGATTTTTGGACGCCGCAGTTAAGGGCGCTGCCGCCATATCAAAATTAAAGGACAAAGACGCTGTTTTAATCAGCGAGGGCTGTACCCATCACAGACAGTGTGAGGACATAGGAACCGTAAAGCTGCCTAAATGGCTAAAGGGATATACCAATAAGGAGCTTGTTATAAAGACGTCCTCGGGGACGGAGTTTCCGGAGGAGCTTTCACAGTATTCCTTAATAATTCACTGCGGCGGCTGTATGCTTAACGAAAGAGAAGTAAAGTACCGTATGCAGTGTGCTGCCGACGCAGGCGTGCCTTTTACCAATTACGGAACGGCTATTGCACAAATGCACGGAATTTTAAGGAGAAGTCTTGAGCTTTTTCCCGATTTACAAAAGGAAGTAGATTGAGGTAACTCCTGTAAGAACTGCCTTGCGGTTTTGTTAGGCGCTGCCGTGATAAAAAATAAAAACCTTGTCAGGTACTCCCGACAAGGTTTTTTTATATCAGCAGGTAAGCCCCAATTCCTTGGGCGGCTGTGGCTATTCACGAACGCAAAAGCGTTACCCATTGCCCTCACCTACGGGTTTCCCTGCTAACGACAGCAGCGGCTGATGCGAACACACTCTGATTTTTCCAATGGCTGTATTAGCTGCTGTCATAATTTATTATATGAAACAGGCTTGTCAGTGGTGATAAAAAATAATTGTACCATAATTGAAACACAAAAAATGTTACTGTCCTTACAATGAAACACTTGTATGTGTATAATATAGTCGTAAGATAAATTTACGGCTTTGATTATTTAAAGCAGAAAGGACAGAATAATGAGTACAATTATAATTATTGCGGTATTTTTAATAGGCTGGAGGCTGTTTACCGGAGATTTAAACAGGCAGCCGGAAAGTCATGACTTGTCAAAGGTTGATTTTGCCAAAGTGCACAAGGATAAAACCGGCAACTTTTTGTCAATGTATGATGTAAAGCAAAACATTATCAAGGGAAAGCACGATCGAAACTGAATAAGGTTCAGGGACTGCCTAATCTTTGTTAGATGAAGAAAAAATTAAAAACAAGTCAACGAATGTAAAAATGTCATAAATAATGCTAATAGGGGTATTAAGCATTCTTATGCATCACAATATAATAACCTCAGACTGCCTAAAAGCGAAGACGCACCCTTTGCAAGCATTCAAAAGGCAAAGTAGTATGTGAGAACGATCAAGAAGTTCGATGGAGATATTATCGTTGAGCTTGCCGACGGCTTTTATCCGCTTTCCGAAACGGTTGTTTTTGATGAAAACGACTCAGGCAACAAGGATTCGAGAGTTATTTACAGAGCCGCAAATGGAGCAAAGCCCATTTTAAGCGGCGGTAAGCTTTTCAGCGGCAAGTGGGAGGCTGCCGATGAAGTCAACTGGCTTCCCGACGGTCTTGTTGCATATAAAGTCCCTCTTGACAGAGATGCAAAGCTTCGCGCTATTTATGTCAACGGCGAACGTGCGGCAATGACGAGAAGAACCGCCACACCTTTATAAGCAGTCGGCTGGAAAACGACGTTTACGATTGCGATATCACGGGAAACTACATCGCCCATACAGGCGGCGGAGTTATAGCTATCGGTCACTTGCAGCATATCTATGAAAACGACACCGAAGAACAGCGCGTCAGAGAGACATCGGCAGATCTTGATAAGGAAAAGTTCCCCTACGGAACAGAGGCGGTTCCCAAAAACATTTCAATAACCAATAACTATCTTTTGGAAAACTGCTATTTCTTCCTGGGAAACGCTCCCATAACATCATTCTTTACCTATAATCTGAATGTTGAGCACAATTTTATTTACAAATGCTCCTACAGCGGCATGAGCATCGGTTGGGGTTGGTGCAATTTCGATGGAACGGGAGGTTCTCAGCTTCCCGGTCAGCCGACAACAACATCAAGATTCAATCACGTAAATTACAACCGTGTTGAAGAGATATGCTCTGTTTTGCAGGACTCAGGAGGAATATACTCTCTCGGTCAGCAGGGAAATGACGACGGGTCGGAAGCAACCGAGATGTGCTATAACTACATCAACTGTTTCAGAGCGCCTACCGCTCCAAACAATTCGAGAATGGTCAACGGCTTCCACCCTGACGAAGGAAGCGCATTTATCCGTTTCGATCACAACGTGGTGACAAACACCATAAGAAACGTTTATGAGCTTGACGATTTTAATTGGATGAGAAAGCATCACTTAACAGTTACAAACGGTTTCTCAAACACTGACAGATCGACAACATCCGCTCCCAACTGCAGTCTTGAACAGTATGTAAACTCCGATTACATTTGGCCTCTTGAGGGCTATGAAATCGTTTTGCGCTCAGGTCTTGAGGACGAGTATGTTCATATGGTTTCAAAGGACGTTATGCCCGATGATTATTATGAACTGGCTTCAAATGTCTCAATAACCTGCGGCGGGGATCTGCCAAGACGCGGACTTTTAAATGCCGATGACACGGTTTGGCTTGCCCCTTCGGGAACTGCCGATTTTGCTGAAAGCTCCACTATGACCAAGGCTAAGGGCAACGAAAAGACTATAAAAATTCCCGATGAAGCAGGTGAGTATAAGCTTTATATCGAATATGCCGACGGCACTGTATCCGATGAAGGAACGTTTACCGTTTATGCAGGATAGAGATAATCAGCCCACATGAACTGCCCACTGTCAGGTAGACAGACGAAGAAGCAAAAGAATATTTAGAGCGTGTTCACATAAAATCAGTATGCAGATTTTCGTGCATAATTTTGTT
>CANEHP010000221.1 GCA_947427325.1 uncultured Clostridia bacterium
ACCATATTATTGTGTCGGGCTTGCTTATTGCTATTCCCAGAGCGATAGAGGAGCTGTGTCCCATAGAGCCTACGGTAAGAAAATCTCTTTTGTGGCTTTGTCCGTTGGCGGTGCGTATTTCAAAAAGCTCTCTGCTTGCCTTTCCCGTGGTGGAAACAATGGGCTCGTCTCCCGCTGCGGCGGCAATATGGCGGATAATATCCTCTCTTTTCATAGAGCTGCTGTTTTTATATTCAACCTTTTGGTCGTAAGAAAGAGCGCCCTTGCGAACAACAAAGGCTGCGTCCCTGCCCTTTGAAAGCAGAACCTTAAATTCCTCCATAGCCTTTGCCGCTTCTTCCTCTGTGGTTTCCTTTCCTATTACAAAGGTCTTTATATCCATATCCTCAAGGAGCTTTACCGTTACCTCGCCCTGATAGATATGCTGCGGTTCGTCATGTATTCCGGGTTCGCCTCTCCAGCCCACAATAAAAATCATGGGGATTGCGTAAACCTTATCGTTTAACAGCGAAGCCACAGGGTTAATTATATTGCCCTCGCCGCTGTTCTGCATATATACCACGGGAATTTTACCTGTTGCAAGATGATATCCCGCCGCAAGAGCGGTGCAGTTTCCCTCGTTGGCGGCGATTATATGATGGTTTTTGTCAATTCCGTAGGTGTTCATAAGGCAGTCGCAAAGGGGCTTTAACTGAGAATCGGGAACTCCCGCAAAGAAGTCCGCCCCGATAATTTCCAATAGCTTTTCAACCTTCATATGGATTTTTACCTTTCTGATTATAGAGTATCAATAAGCGAAATGATATCCTTAATGGGCATCAGCTTATCGTCAACTTCCTTTGCTCTGTGACAGCGCAAAATTTCCTTTGCGGTTTCCTCCATGGCGGGGAATGCGCTTCGGGTAAGCTGATTGGCGTATATCACAATATTTACGCCGTGCTGTGCCAATTCCTCTTCGGTGATTGTGTTAAAGGAGGTTGGAACTACCACAAGGGGAGTTTTGCCGTCCTCCGCTCTGAATTTGTCGCAAAATTCCAAAATTTCGGCAGGGTCTTTTTTGCGGCTGTGAATCATTATTCCGTCCGCCCCCGCTTTTACAAAGGCTCTTGCCCGGGTCAGAGCGTCCTCCATTCCTCTTTCAAGGATAAGGCTTTCTATTCTGGCAATTATCATAAAGTCGTCGGTAAGCTGAACCTTTTTGCCTGCGGAAATTTTTTCGCAAAAATGCTCGATTGAATCTTGAGTCTGCTCTACCTCCGTGCCGAAAAGAGAGTTCTTTTTAAGTCCCGTTTTGTCCTCGATTATAACCGCCGAAACGCCGAGTCTTTCAAGGGAGCGGACGGTGTAGACAAAATGCTCGGTAAGTCCTCCCGTATCGCCGTCAAAGATAATGGGCTTTGTAGTTACCTCGGTGACGTCCTCTATCGTGCGGAATCGGGAGGTCATATCCACCAACTCTATATCGGGCTTTCCCTTTGCGGTGGAGTCGCAGAGGGAGGAGATCCACATGGCGTCAAACTGGTCAAGCATACCGTCGTGAGAAACTACGGTTTTTTCCGCAATCAGCCCCGTTATTCCGCTGTGAACCTCTAATGCCTTAACAATAGGGCGAAGCTTTAAAAGCCGATTCAGTCTTTTTCTCCTAAATTCGGGCATGGCAAGCTTTTCCCTCATTCTTGCGTCAATCCTTCTGACGTTTTCGTTATAGGTATAGGGTACGTCAATTATTTTTCCGCCGTACTCGGAAAGAAGACCTTCCACATTGTCACGGATAGCCTTAGTTGCCCCCGAAAGCCAGTTGTCGCCGTGGATAACATAGTCGGGGCGTAATTCCCGAATCACCCTGTCATACATAATATCGTCCTGCTTGATCACCCTGTCAACGCCGGGAGCGGACTTTATCATTTCCATCCTTTCCTCAAAAGGAATTGCGGGAAAACGGTCGAATTTAACCATCGCCTCATCGGAAAGAACTCCGATTATTACCTCGCCGTATTCACGGGCTTTATTTATAATATTAAGATGTCCTTCATGAATAACGTCTGTTGTAAAACAAGTATAAACCTTTTTCATAAGTCCTCCATGATTATTTATAAATTATGGGAATTGAGATATTGTAACGCTCCAGCGCTTCCTTAAATACCTTAAAGAAATCCTCGATATCCTGCTTGTCAATAGCGCCTAATGCGCAAAGCCTGAAAGTATTTGTTGTGGAAATTTTACCGGGATAAATGGTAAATCCTCTCTCATAGCAATAATCATGAACCTTCATAAAGTCCCAATTAGGATCGTCGGGATAGATAACCGAAACCACAAGCCCCGACTGCCATTCCCTTTTAATAACGTTTCTAAAGCCCAATTCTTCAAGTCCCGCATGAATCGCTTCAAATACACGGGTATGTCTTGCCCACTTGTTTTCTTCGCCCTCCGCCCAATACTCTTTAAGCGCCTGTTTTGCGGCGTATATTGTCTGTACCGGGGGCGTAAAGTGCATTTCGCCCGTTTTTTCAAAGAAATCGTACTGCAAAAAGAGGTTGCAGTAATAGGATCTTTTAGGGTACTCGGCGGATTTTTTTATAATATCTGTTCTGCCTATTACAAAGGAAAGTCCCGTCATTGCCATTATGCCTTTTTGAGCGGAAGCCATACAAAAGTCTATGTTATCATCGTAAACGCTGATAGGGCGCATAGCGTAGGTAGAGGTGGTATCAACGGTAAACACTGCGCCGTATTTATGCGCCAATGCGCCGATCCGGCGAATGGGGTTAAGCAGACCAGTTCCCGTTTCGTTGTGGGTAGTATGAACCAAAGCTATATCGGGGTTTTCCTTAAGCGTTTTTTCCACAAGCTCAAGGTCGGCAGGTTGGTCAATAGGCATTTTTAAATCGATATGGGGCATACCGTAGTATTGGCATATCTCAACTGCCCTTGTGCTGTATGCGCCGTTGTTGACAACAAGGATCTTTTTGCCCTCGGGCAGCAGGGAATTAAGGCAAATATCAATATTTATCGTTCCCGATCCGCAAAACAAAACGGCAGTATATTCATCGGTGTTTCCGTGAACGATTTTAACAAGCTCGTCGCGCATTCCCTTCATCATAGAGCCGAATTCCTTTTCTCTCGGGCAGATATCGGGCACTATCTGCGCCATTTTTACCGTATCTGTTGTGGTGGAGGGTCCCGGATTAAGCAGAATGTTTCTTTTAATTTCCATATTGTTCTCCTTTCGCTTTTTGTATCAGTCATTTTAACATAATTATTTTTATGAGTTTCATTATAGCATACCGATGGCGAAAATGCAACAGAAAATTTTAAATTATTACGGCATTGTGTTTTCAAATGTCTATCGGTTATATAAAAATGAAACATATAAGCACAAAATAAAACGGAGCCTTCCGAAGAAAGCTCCGAGTACCGCCGCGCCGTCGCATGATGAAATAAAAACCCGCTTTTGAGCAGGGTGGGTAAAAATCTCCTTGCAGGTTCACGCTCCCTTCGTCCGCAGTACGGGAGGTCTGCAATCCGCTGCAATCGAGAAATCCCTTTTAACTATGTGTTGGATTTTATGAACCATCACACTAACAAAACGAAGCAGTGATTTTAAGAACTTGTTCTCATAGAAATTGGCACGCATCTTTTCGGCAAATTTTGCCG
>CANEHP010000222.1 GCA_947427325.1 uncultured Clostridia bacterium
TCGACAAAATTTGCTCGAAAATCTGCGCACCATTCCTATGAGAACAAGTTCTTAGCAAGGGATAAATTTTTCATAAAAATTGAAAAGTCACTTTATTGATTTTTTCGGGATAATATGCTAATATACCTTACATAAATATAAACGGTAAAACATAAAGAGAGGTGAAAGGCAGTGTCGCAGGGTAAACAGCAGGAAAAAGGCTTAAACCTTTTGAAAAAGGGACAAAAGGGCTTTATACACGCAGTTTTCAGCCGTATCGGTCTTATTGTTGTTATGCTGCTGGTACAGGTGGCGGTGCTTTTGGGCGTATTCCTTTGGCTTCAAAATTATCTGCCACATTATTTCAGCAGCGTTGTGATCCTGCGCATTGCCGTGATAGTTTACCTTTTGAACCGGCAAATGTCCGGAGCGGCACGTACGACATGGCTTATTATTACTATGATACTGCCTGTTTTCGGGCTGCTGCTGTACGGATTCACTCAAAGCAATATCGGACACAGGCTGCTTAAAAAAACGGCGGCGGAGATTTCTCTTGAAACGAAGGAAATGATTTTACAGGATAAGTCGGTAATAAATCAGCTTGAATGCGAAAACAAGGGAATTTACTCTCTTTCCAGATATATGACGAGAAGCGGCTGTCACCCCGTTTACAAAAATACCGAGATAACGTATTTTCCTTTGGGGGAGGATAAGTTCAGGGAGCTTTTAATACAGCTTAAAGAGGCAAAAAGCTTTATTTTTTTGGAGTATTTTATACTTGCGGAGGGCACTATGTGGGGGCAGGTGCTTGAAATACTGGCGGAAAAAGCGGCTGCGGGCTTAGATGTGCGTGTTATGTATGACGGAACCTGCGAGTTGGCTCTGCTTCCCGCCGACTATCCCAAACGGCTTGAAAGATTAGGCGTCAAGTGTAAGGTTTTTGCTCCGATAAAGCCTTTTGTTTCCACTCACTATAACTATCGCGATCACAGAAAAATTCTTGTAATAGACGGGCATACCGCTTTTACGGGAGGAATCAATTTATCCGATGAATACATCAACATAAAATCCCGCTTCGGACACTGGAAGGATACCTCCGTTATGGTGAAAGGCGACGCAGTCAAAAGCTTTACCCTTATGTTTCTGGAGCTTTGGGGAATAGAGCGAAAAGCGGAAATCAGAAGGCCCGAATACGGCAGATTTTTGTCCTACGATACCAAGCCTCAATATAATGCAAAGGGCTTTGTAATTCCCTACGGCGACAATCCGCTTGACAGCGATCTTTTGGGCGAGCGGGTTTATATGGATATTTTAAACAGGTCCGAAAGCTATGTTCACATAATGACGCCATATCTTATACTTGACGAGGAAATGGAAAATACTCTTAAATATACTGCCGAAAGGGGAATTGACGTTTCTCTGATTCTTCCCGGCATTCCCGATAAATATGTGGCTTATGCTTTGGCAAAAACCCACTATGTTTCACTGCTTAAAGCGGGAGTTAAGATTTACGAATATACTCCGGGCTTTGTTCATGCGAAGGTATTCGTAAGCGATGACAGGGAGGGCACGGTTGGCACGATAAACCTTGATTACCGCAGCTTTTATCATCATTTTGAGTGCGGCGCCTATATGTATAAAACAGATTGCCTTGCGGATATGGAAAGGGATTTTGAAGATACGCTGAAAAAAAGCAGGAGGGTCACCTTTGAAACCTATAAAAAGGAAAAGCTGTTTATGAAAATTGTGGGGAAGGCGGCAAAGGCTATTGCGCCCTTGATGTGAAAAAGCTTAAGGCGGCGCTGCCTCTTTATGCAGGCAGCTTTATTTTTTAACAAAAAAAACCACTCTTTGTTATTTCTTCTTGCATTTTCCTCTTGATTTACGGAAAAGTTTCTGCTATAATACATTTAATAGTTAATTTTTTGTCATTCTCAAAAACAGCAAAATCGGTATTACCGGAAAGGAATGTTACGATGTATAAAATCTTAAAAAAGCGTCAGCTTAATGAAAATGTTATGCTGATGGACATTGACGCACCCTATGTTGCCAAAAAGGCAAAGGCGGGAAACTTTATTATCCTGCGCGTTGACGAGCTTGGCGAGAGAATACCTCTTACCGTAGCGGACTATGACAGAGAAAAGGGCACTGTTACCATTATTTTCCAGATCGTGGGAGCAACTACAAAATTATTATCCACTCTTAATGAGGGAGATTATCTTTTGGACTTTGCAGGACCTTTAGGCAAGGCTACCGAGCTTGAGGGCTACAAGAAGGCTTGCGTTATCGGCGGCGGCGTTGGCTGCGCTATTGCATATCCTTCCGCAAAGGCTTTATTTAACGCAGGAACGGAGGTTGACGTAATCGCAGGCTTCAGAAGCAAGGATATTGTTATTCTTGAGGACGAGTTTAAGAAGGTAAGCAATAATCTTTACATTACCACCGACGACGGCACTTACGGTGAAAAGGGCTTTGTGACCGATAAGCTTAAGGCTCTTATCGAAGCGGGCGGCAAGTATGATTTGGTGCTTGCAATAGGACCTGTTCCCATGATGAAGTTTGTCTGCAAGGCTACCGAGCCTTACGGAATAAAGACGCTGGTTTCCCTTAATCCCATTATGATCGACGGAACGGGAATGTGCGGCGGCTGCCGTGTTCATGTAGGCGGCGAAACAAAGTTTGCCTGCGTTGACGGTCCTGATTTTGACGGACATCAGGTTGATTTTGACGAGCTTATGAAGCGTAATTCCACATATAAGGAGGCAGAGGCTCACGACAGAGAGCATTGCCGTTTGTACAAGGGGGTTCAGAATAATGGCTAATATGAGTTTAAAAAAGGTTCCCATGCCCGAGCAGGATCCTAATGTAAGAAATAAAAACTTTTTAGAGGTTTCCACGGGTTACACGGAGGAAATGGCAAAGGAGGAGGCGACTCGCTGCCTTCACTGCAAAAATTCTCCCTGCGTAAAGGGCTGTCCCGTTAACGTACATATTCCCGAATTTATTGCAAAGGTTGCCGAGGGCGAGTTTGAGGAGGCGTACAGGATCATCACCTCCACAAACGGACTTCCCGCTGTTTGCGGCCGTGTTTGTCCTCAGGAAAGCCAATGCGAGGGTAAATGTGTAAGAGGTATAAAGGGCGAGCCTGTGGGCATAGGCAGACTTGAGCGCTTCTGCGCCGACTATCATATGAAGAACAGCGCCGAAAAGCCCGAAAAACCTCAAACCAACGGAAAAAAGGTTGCCGTTGTCGGCGCAGGACCTTCGGGTCTTACCTGTGCGGGGGATCTTGCAAAGCTCGGATATGAGGTAACCGTCTTTGAAGCGTTCCATACGGCAGGCGGCGTTTTGGTATACGGCATACCGGAGTTCAGACTTCCTAAGGCTATTGTTCATAAGGAGGTTAAGAACCTTGAGGATTTGGGCGTAGATATTCAGACAAATATGATTATCGGAAAGACTCTTTCTGTGGACGAGCTTTTTGAAATGGGCTACAAGGCGGTATTTATCGGCTCGGGCGCAGGACTTCCCTCCTTTATGAATATTGAGGGCGAGGATCTTATCGGCGTTTATTCCGCTAATGAGTATTTGACACGTACCAATCTGATGAAGGCTTATCTTGACGAATATGATACTCCCATTATCAAGAGCGGGGCAGTTGCGGT
>CANEHP010000223.1 GCA_947427325.1 uncultured Clostridia bacterium
CAAAATTTGCCGAAAAGATGCGTGCCAATTTCTATGAGAACAAGTTCTAAATATAGTTTAGCATTTTTCAGCCGATTTGTCAACCAAAAAATTGGGATAATTTTACAGAATTTTTGTGCGGCATATAAATAGGATATATAAAAAGCTTTTATTAGAGCATGTTCACATAAAGCTATGACATATGCTCACAGCAAAGCGGGAGTCCTGGAATTTTCCGTAGAATCGGATTCTAAACGGTAATGTTGAAATGAATTTTGGTTTCCGCCGCCGTAATCCTTCCGCTTCCGTCATAGGTAACGGGTTCGGAGCCGCCGTGATTATCCGCAAGCTCGGTTTTCTCTGCGGAATATTCGCTTTGGCTCGCTTCGGGGTTCTGCCCGGCGTTCTCCTCCGACGTGACCCCTGTTAGGGTATGCAATCCGCTGCTGCCATCTTCAGCTATTTCCTCAAGCTCATCCCTGTTTTCTTCAATGCTTTCTTCAATTCTGCGGGCTAAATCTTCCGTTTCCTGTTGGGCTTTAGCCTTGTTTTCCTCGGCTTCCTGCTTCAAGGCCTCGTCCGTGTTGTATTTATGCTCCCATGCGTCCTCGTTGATCTCGCTTGCATAGCCCATGGCGCGGTCCATGGTGGATTTATCGCCCCTTGCCCTTGCTTCGTAAAATACCTTCATGGGCGTCCTTATAACGTTCATAGCATTGTTTGCGCCGATAAGACCCTCCTGCGTTCTTGCTATCATATGCAAATCCTCCCAATATGTACATTTTTTCGAAAAAACCTTTTATTCTCCGGCACTTTATCGTCGCTTACCATAAAAGCTGCGGCAATAGCGGAAAACAGCTGTAGGCAAGCTCCTAATTGTTTAAGCCTTATCCTCATACTCCGAATTTTCGGGGTCTTTTTCCTCTATAAGCTCTCCCTCTTTGTTGTACTTGCCCTCTGTCTTGATATTGTCCTGCTTATCCTCGTTTTCCGCCTTTGTTTCCTTTTCTTCCTCGGCTTCGGCTTTTATGCCCTCGCTTGATTCCGCCATCAGCTTTGCCTGTGTTTCCTTGGCGTTTTCGATGCTCTTGGTTACCTTTGAAAGCTCCTTTTCCTTATATGAGGTATCGGCGCCTCTGCTTTTATCGGTCTTTATCTCGGCTCTGAGAATGCTTGCTCTTCCCTCGGATCTTGCTATAACGCCGCCGACCGCCTTTGACCGGTCTAAGGTGTTGGATGCGGCTAAAAGGCTTTCCGCATTGGATAGGGAAAATCCGTCCTGCTTCTTAGGCTGATTTACACCGTCCGCCTCGGACCGGGGGGCTTCGGCGATCTGCTTTTCCTGTCGGATCTCTGCCTGACGCTGTCTTATCTGTGCGTTTAAATCGGCTATCTGCTGCTGTATTTCCCTGCGCTTGTCGGCTAACGCCTGTGCGTCGCCGCTTTCGTCCTTGGAAAGCTGCTGTAATTGCTTTTGCAGGCCCTCTATCTGAGATTGGAGACTCTTGATGACGGAATCCTCTCCCTGCACTTTTGTAACCTTTTGAGCCGACGAAACGTCTGTTTTTATTCCCGAAACATTCATAAACTGTACCTCGCATTTAATGTAATAAAATTTTGTTATAAGAATATATTCTTATACTAATACCCATTTTATCCTTCGGCTTTGCCGAAGGACCGCCAACGGCGGTGGGTATGTACGTTCAATACAATACCTGAGGGAGCTTTGCTCCCTCGATATGCCGATATTGCGGCAGAGCGTTTAAAAAGTAGCTTGGCTGCTTTTTAAACGGGTATTAGAATTATTCTCTGTATTTATTATCGTCTGCTGTCATAAAAAATTAAGCTAAATGCCGTGAAAAGCCGTAAATTTGGTGTGAACCGAAACACATACGCCATTTTTTCAGGTATGCAGCATTACCGTTAAGGTAAACTCGCCGTTTTCCGCCGAAAAATCCATATCGCCCTTATATTTTTCGGCGCATCTTTTTATATTTGACAAGCCTATTCCGTGAGCCGACCTGTTTTTCTTTTTGGTAAGGGGCAATCCGCTGTTTTTATCAATATCGAGCTGTCCCGTAAAAGTATTTTGGCACTTTATAAAATAAAGACTGCCCCTTGAATATGAGCAAAGATAAATTTCCTTTTCCTCTTCATTTTCACAAGCTTCCACTGCATTTTGCAAAGCGTTGTTTAAAATTATGCCTATATGATATGCGTCAACCGTTCTTTTTTGGGGAAATGAAAAGCTGTGGGTAAGCGTAATTCCCCTTTTTGCCGCTTCCGCCGTTTTTTGCGCAAGAATTATATCGGTTATGCCGTTTCCCGTGTTTTGAGAGAAATCAAGGCGGTTTACGGTATTCGTCATTGCCCCTAAATAATTCGAAAGCTCCCTGTCGTCTCCGTACTTTCTTTGGATATAAAGAGAAATGCTTTCAAGGCTGTTTTTCATATCGTGGCGCAATCCCCTTATATCCGTGTATATGTCCTGTACCTCCTTTACCTCTTTTTCCGTTTGCCTAACCTGACTTTCCAGCATTCGGGTCTTTTCCCTTTCGCTGTTGTAATCAGCCAATCGCTGAAAAATCTTTATATAAGCCACATTGGTCAGCATAAGGCAAATGTCCGACATTAAAATCCAGAAGGAGGACAGAAAATATTCCTCCATAATAACAAAATACTCTCCCCCCGAAACCTTTTCAAAAAATTCTCCATAAGTGGTGCTTACATACTGATTCATCATTTTTGTCATAACCGAAATACAGACGGAGGATATAAAGGGGAGAATAAGCAGCATATTTTCATAGCGTGAAAAGTCGGCGGTCTTGTTTTCGAAGCTTTTTTTAATAAGCCTCAAATAAGTATTGTAAATCACTATATAAACCGTCACAGCCAAAATACTGTCCGCTATATCAAACCACATAAAGATCTGCTCCCGATGAGCGGCATAATATTCGGGGAAGCTTTCCTCAAAAAATACGACTGCCATATCCCAAAGAGTGAGCATAAAGCAGTAGTCAAAAACATGAATAACAGACACCATAAGCTCTCTGCCGCCGCATATGGTAAAGGCACAGAATAAGGTTCTGCTCCATGAGCCTTTGAAAAAAAGCCTTAATGTTAATATAAGACCCAATAAATGCATTAAAACATACAGTATTATATCAAAGCGGTTTCTGTAAAAAAACACAAAGGGAAAATAAGCCGCCAGCTGTATCGTCGTCAGGGAAAAAACACACAGGAAGGAGGCGGCTCTTCCCTTTAATTTCGGCGATAAAAAGGCTTTTGCGAACTGATAAGCCAACAGTGAATTGGCGGCGTAGCGAAACAGGAAAATAAACCAATACCACAAATCATACATTAACGATACCTCCGCTTTCCGCATAGCGCATATAGGCTTTTACAAATTCGGGGTACTTCTTTTTCGATAAAATAAGAGTCTCGCCGTTTATCAGCTTTATTTTTTCACAGCTGTAAGCGCATATGCTCTCCATATTCACAAGGAAACAGCGGTGGCAGCGGAAAAAAGAACCTGTCAGCTCCTGCTCCAGCTCCTCCATTTTCCGATATGCCTCCAGCATTCCCTTTTTTGTGTGGAACACCGCCTTTTTATTGCTGCTTTCAATATAGTAGATATCCT
>CANEHP010000224.1 GCA_947427325.1 uncultured Clostridia bacterium
CGGCAAAATTTGCCGAAAAGATACGTGCCAATTTCTATGAGAACAAGTTCTTATATCTTTCTTGACAAAAGCAAAAAAATGATCTATAATATAATACGGAATCTATGCGTACCCTTCAAGGATTTTCGCTTTGCTTTGCGTTCCGCTTGTACTGCGGGTTTTTAGCTTTGGGTAACTTATGATGACAGCCGCTTAAGGTGAATAGACATACCGTGGTATTGGAGCTTTGGCTTCTTCCCCACAAAATGCCGACCTCGCTGCCTGATTGAGTTGGTGAAAATCCAGAATTACTATATTTCTCTGCCTTCCCGTTATGCAGAATGGGAAGGCAGAGTTTATTTGCGCTTCTAATTCTATGAGAGCGGGCATAAATCGGCAGGGCTTTTCTGAAAGCGGTAAAAATCAGCGCAGCTTTTCTGAAAGCGGGCAAAAATCAGTACAACTTTCCTAAGAGCGAACAAAAATCTCCGCAGCATCACAATCTTACTCAATGCCGACTTCCCTGCACAGCCCTGCCAACAAAGCGTAATAAGCGGCTGTCGTAAGATGTACCGTGTTGTCGGAGGAAAAAATCTCCTTTAAATTTCCCTGCTCGTCTTTTAAATATGAGGCGATATCCACATAATGCCTTTTTGTACTGCTATGGGAAGCAATCATTTCCTTCAGCTTAAGATTAAAGCCGTCGATTTGATAGTTATAGCAAAAGGTGCTGTCGGCAGTGACGGGAGGAATTGACAGAACATAAATATCCGCATCGGGGCAAAGCGTCTCTGCCTTTGATAAAAAGCTGTTGTAATATTTTACAAATTCATCCTCGGACTCGATATTCACATCGTTGCTGCCCATAAGAAATACGAAGCTTTTCAAGTTGCTGTTTACAAGGGCGGTGAGAGCCGCAACCTGCGCACCGCCGCTGTCAAAGGAAAAATCCTCTATGTTTCTGGCGGCTACTCCCGCCTTGGCGAAGCAATGCTTGACGCAGCCGCTTATTCCCAAGCCAAGACAAATACTGTCGCCCATAAAAAGGCTGTTGTTGATAAAATCCTGACAGGCGGGGGTGAAGGCTTCAAGGGCGTCGGGAATTTCCTCCTCCGTAACTTCCGTACCGAAGGCGCTTTCGGCTGCGGTTTGGGTTGTTATCAGCAGATCTCCTCCCACTCCCTCCAAATTCTCGGCAAAGGAGGAGGTTTCGTCTGCATATATAAATTCACGGTGAGAAATATCCGCACAGCCGCAAAGGGTGTTTATTATCAATATAACGGAAACCCCTCCGCATATTTTTCCGACCTGCCTTTTAATTTTATTCGGTTTTATTTTTTTCTTAATAATCATTTCCTCTTGTAGTTTTAAAAGCATAGTGAAGCTCTATATCCTTGTTGGTATTTTCACTGCGAAAGGCCTTTTCGATTCTCTTCATAACCAAATCTCCCGTTTGCTGGTTAGTGTTGGAGAGCATTACAATAAACTGACTTACATTGTAGCGGGAGAAAACATCGCTGCCTCTTAAAGAGAGGGAGATACAGTTCTGAAGCCTTTGCATAGCCTTTGACACGGAGTTTTGGGAGGGGGATTCGCCGTTGTTTCCGTCTATGGTTAAAAGACAGATATTTATACTTATTCCCGTTCTTTGAGAATCTCGGATTTCCAGCTGATATAAATGCTTAAAGATTTGATACTCGCAGAAAAATGCGCCGGCTGCGGGTCTTTGCTCAATTAAATCGTTTATTATCACATCTATATCCGACCGAGTGCTTTTTTGAGGATTGGCGGCGGAGTTATAAAGCTCCGTAAGCTCCTTGGAGGGACTTGCGCCGAATTTGTTCATCATAAGCCGGGAAACGATTTCGTACTGCTTTTTTGCGCTTTCATAATCGCCAAGCTCGGCTAAGGCTTTTATATAATTGTAATGCACATATTCGTCATAAGGATTAAGTGCGGCGGCCTTACTGCATATTGCAATAATATCATGAAGCTTTGCGGAGGCATACAAAAGCTGAAGGGCAATTCTTACCGCCTTTCCGTACACCGAGCGGTAATATGTATTAAGGGAAACCACCCAGGATTCATAAGCGGACTTTACCAAAAATTCGCCTGTGTACAAATTAATCGCTTCCAAAATAAGCCTGAGCTTTTCCCCATCGTTGTCACAGGAGTCTGCGGCCTTAAAGGTACGCTCGAAAATTTCCGAATCGATCTCAAGCTCTATTTCGGGATTTATGCAGTATGCGCCGTTTACGCAGATTATAACGGGCAAAGGGTGTTTAAGCTCGGATAAAACATCTCTCAGGCGGTGAATCTGTGTTTTAAGCGCACTTGCGGGATTTACCCCCTCGTCCTCTCCGCTCAGTACATCAATAAGCTCCGACTGGGTTACTGACCTTGTATGATTCACTAACAGATATTGCAGCAGCAGCCACAGCTTTTTGGAGCGTTTAGAGTGTTCGCTTATGGCGTTTTCATTGCAGGATACGGAAAATTCGCCGAACATAGTTATTTTAAGCTTATTCATAAAGCACTCCCTCACTCTGTGCGATTTTTTATACCTGCTTTTAATTATATACAAAGCTTTTTACAAATGCAAGCGGCGCATTTAAAAAAGTCGCATAAATCTGTAATCGAATTTTAAGGCTTTTTTATTGCTTTTGACGAATGAATTTCCGATACAAATCACAAAAGTGTAATACCTTATAATAAGACGCAAAAATCAAGACGCAAAAATTAAAAGCGCCAAAATACGTTGCGGTTATTATGTGCAGGAGCTGCGTTTGGCAGGCATAAACATCTGTTAATATATGTAATATATGGAAATAGCAAAAAAGAAAGAAAAAAATTTAAAAAAAGGTTGTTTTTTTTTAGACAATGTTGTATAATGGTTTATACGAGTAAAATGTACATAAAAATATGTTAAAACAATATGCTGAAACAGCATTGCAAAGCATAGCATTAAGCAGGACGGCAAATATTATCGGAAATATGACGTCCCCGCCTGTTGGGCAGGGCTTGTGCCGTATTTTCAGCGGGGATACAATCCGCCGGGTTAAAATTCCCTGACGGGAGGCAGCCCGCCCGGGGAATTTTGTCCGACGATAGGCGTAACGGCCGAAAATTTCTGCGCTTATGCTGTGTAAGCAAGCTTGTAAGCAGGCTCTGAGATCAGGAAAGGAATCGGTACTATGACTTTGTTTGATACCACAGGCTTTCGTCTGTTGCAGGAAGGAATAAACATTTGCACCAAGAACCGAAATGTTATTGCCAACAATATTATAAATCAGGACACGCCCGGCTATAAGTGCAAATACTTGAATTTCGGCGCAGTATTAAGAGATAAGATGAATATTTCCGAAGGGGAAAAATATACCAAGGAGCTGCATTTGTCGGATTATACCGTAACCGACAAGTACACCGCCGACCAGCCCGACGGAAATAATGTGGACTATGACACGCAGCAAAATCTTTTTGTCCAGAACAGTATGCTTTACGACGCACTTGTAAATCAGATGAACAGTGAGTTTGTTCTTATGCGTTCGGCTATGAAGAGAGCTTGATTTAAGCATTGAAATTTATTAAGGCAACACCGCACAATTATTGCCGTGCGATTGCGCCGTCAGATTTTTCGTC
>CANEHP010000225.1 GCA_947427325.1 uncultured Clostridia bacterium
ACTGTCCAGTCAGAATGTAATTTCTGCCGAGTCTTGACAGGTCTTTTGTGATTACGCAGTTGATTTTGCCGTCCTCAATGTCATCAATCATACGCTGAAAACTCGGTCTGTCAAAGTTTGTTCCGCTCCAGCCGTCATCAACATACTCTCCGACAATTCGGAGGTCCTGCTCCTTACAGTATTGCGTTAGTATATCACGCTGCGTTCCTATACTACCGCTCTCGCCTTTTAACTCATCGTCGCGGCTGAGCCTTAAATAGAGTGCTGTGTTATATTGTTGTTTCATTAAATTTACCTCCTGTCTGTGAAACAACCCGCATTACAACACATTGCTTACATTCACATTATACCGTAATGCGGGCGTAATGTCCAGCGTTTATTTTGAGAAATTAACCCGCTAATTTTGTGCGGTTTTCATATTTGATAGCACTTTCAACAAGGTCAAGCGCAGTCACTTTCGTTTCGGCAAAGTGTTCCTTGATCTTAATTTTTGTCTTGCCGCTGATGTAGTACAGCACGTTATCTATTACGCAAAATCCGTCTTTCACAGACAGTGTTTTTTCAATTTTTGCTTCTGCTTGTCTGCTGAAAAAAAGTAAACAAGATTTGAAAAATATTTTCATTCTTTTAAATTTATTCATATATTATCCTCCCTGTCGTTTTGAAATTTAACCGCTCTGTCAAAATTTATCACTCCGTTTATATGCCTTACCTCGTCCAAACACATTTCGTGAAGTTCTTGCAACGTGTCCTCATCAACATCATTTGCTGCTGCAAGCATATGTGATAGCTTGCCTAACTCAACCGCTATTTTAAACAGATTTCTGTTGATCCGCTGCTCCGTTCCGTGGACAACTGCGTCCACTGAGGACGTAATTCTTGGGGCGAGATAGTTGATATTATCCTCTTGCTTGAGATAGCCTAAATAGAAATTTATTGCCTTTTCAATGAATTCACTTTTGGATTTGCAGTTGTCGGATTCGTATGTATTGCTTACTTCTTCCAATGTGTCGGGATATGCCCATAATGCGAATTTTTGCTTGTTACAGCCACCCTGAATAGTGCCTGAATTTGGCTTTACTGTCGCATTCTTATTATTTTGCAACCCCGAAATTTTTGACTTTCCCATATTTTGACTCCTTTCCAAAACGTTAAATTATCGCTTTGCGGCGGGCTTTGCCCGTCCGCTGTGATCGGGGCGACCCCGCCCCTTTAACTTGCATAAAAATCATACCATTATATTTTCCGAATCAGCCGTGAAATGTCTGCGCTTTTTCCGTCAATTCGCTTTTTGAACTACTTCGCTCAAACTTGCACAGAAACGGCTCAAATTTTGCTCCAATCTCATAGGGCGAGTAGTTACTCTATTTGTATCGGAAACCTTGCATAAATCGGCACACGTTTGCCAAATCAGCCGTCACTATTTTGCAGTAGTGCCGTCACTCTCAAAACTGCTGTCACTATCAAAAATCCGCATAGGTAAAGCATTTGTGACAATTGGAGTGACGGCAGTGACGGCTATTTCCACCCACAAGTGACAGCCGTCACTGCTGTCACTTTTTCGGTCATAATTCAAAATTATAAATCTCTGCCCGCTCGATCTTTTGATTTCAAATGTCACACCGTAATCTTTCAGTTCAATTCCATGCTGAACAAGGTTTTGTGTAATTTTATTTGAAGGAATTTCAATGCTGTAATGAATTTTTAATTCATTTACAAGCATGGTTGCAGAGCCTTTAAAATATTTTTTCTCCAACATAAAATCGTGTATCATGAAAGAAAAAGTATCACGCTGTTTCGGAATAATTTTTTCTTCCGCAATCCAGCGTGATACTTCACGTTTTAAATGTAATTCAAGATTTTCAATGTCACGACCAACGCAATGCAGAACAGCCTCGCCGCTGCCTCGCTGTTTTTCAAGCATCACCATACTTCCGTCAACGCAGCCGCTGATACCTGTCGTTCCAGAAATCATATTGAACGGATCGCTGTCACGGCATTTCCGAGTGTGGTGTACCAACAAAATAGCTATTTTTAGTTTGTCGGCAAGATTTTTCAGCGCAGACAGCTCCTTGTAGTCAGAAGCATAACTTGCATCATCACTCGAACGAATTTTTTGCAGGGGGTCAATAATTATTATTTTGAGGTCTGTATGCTGTGATTTAAAATTCTCGATTTGATTTTCGAGAACGCCGCCAAGCGTTCCTGCCATAATTGCAAAGTGCAAATTTTCAGTTGGTTCGCTTGTCATTTCAAACAAACGATTCTGAATTCGGGTGTGGCTATCCTCCAAGCTCAAATAAAGTGCAATGCCGCATTTGGTTTCCCGACCGAGTACCTTTTCTCCTTTCGCAATACTTAGTGCAATGTCCAATGCCAACCACGATTTTCCTATTTTCGGTGCACCTGCCAAAATAAATAATCCTGTTGAGATCATTCCATCAATGCAGAACTCGATTGGCTTCAGCGGTGTGGTCATAAGTTGTTCGCAGTTTACTGTTTTCAGTTCGTCCAATAAGTTGTCCTCCTTGTAAGGTTATTTGCAGAAGAAAAATCCCCAACCTATTAAGGCGGGGATTTTGTCCTCTATTATTCTACCGACACAAGAAAGAAAAATTATTCCATTCTTCCATATAAAATTTTAACTTTGTATGAATGCATAAAAAAACAATATGGTTTGTTAGTAATTTTCACAAGCACTTGACATTTTGTTTTTTATTTTTCCAATCTTTTTCGACACCGCACTCTGTGAAATCCCCAATCTTGAGGCAATCTCACTTTGGTTAAACCCCTCTGCCAGCATCGCAATTATTTTCTTCTCTTGCTCGTCGGCATTGTCGATTATTTCTTTAAGCGTTACATTTGTAACTGCCATTAACTCAGGGTCAAGCTGCCCCTGAGTTATGATCTCCTCATCGTTTTCAAGCAACATGTCTAATGACTCGGTTTTGATTTTGCTGCGTGCATGATTCCACTTCTTGTCATGATCCATTTTAGGATAATTGGTGTTTCGGGATTTGCTAAAATCTTCGTCAGCGGAGTATTCCTTTGATACTTCAGCAAGTTCTTTAATATTAACAGTTTTCATTAGTGTTTCAACAGTGTTGTGCAAATATTGATCAGCTAATTCATCACAGTTCTGCTGCTCGAAAATTGGTGCAACAAATATGTTCCAAATATTTTCAAAGGCTCTCTCATCACGTTTTACACTAATGATTATATCCGCTATTAATCTTTCCAGGTATTCTCGTATCAATTCGGGAGGATAGTCCGTTGAAAAACATGACATTGGATTTTTTATTCCGAAATCTTTAAGTATTTCTGTCCAATGCTCATGAATGTACGATCTTATTTCATTATGAAATTCCATCTCTTCCACAGAATATTCGGAATATGATCTTAGTGCGGTTTGAGTGAAGTCCTTGTTTTGGAATTGCTCTTGTAATTTTTCGAGTGTGATTTCTTCTTCGTCTAATAGATCTTTTGGCATTTTATCTCCTGAATTATAAAGCGTTGTTTTGGTAGCTATTATTTATGATGGGGTACGCATCTTGCACTGCA
>CANEHP010000226.1 GCA_947427325.1 uncultured Clostridia bacterium
GATAGATCCAGTTAACCATATCGTCGGTGGAGAACACCACAAGCGATTTGATAAAAGCGTAGTCGTTTTTAGTGCCCTCCTCGGACTGCTGATGATCATTTGTGCCGTAAACATACAGTCTGCCTTCATACTCAACTGCCGTAGGATCGGCACAAAATATGTTGGGTGAGATCGGATTTGCGTTAAGCTCGGTTTTATAAACCTTCTTGCTGACGCTGTCAATTACATGACCATTGTTTAAGTTTGCCATAATTCACTCCTTAATTACATTATATAGAGATGAGCAAAACGCATATTTTGCAAAATACAAACGCCTTATATGGATAACTTTACACAGATTACCGCTATATATTGTAAAAGCGCACATTTAAAATTGAGTTTTGCACAACGCTAACATTATATTTAAAAAGCCGGCATGAAAACAGCTATAAGTGATGTTGTAAATAATCATATAAATCTCTTTTCATCTCTATAGCTGTTTTATACTAATTCCCGACTAAAATAAACAATCCTTACGGTCTGATTTTCGCAAATCTTTGTCCGTTTTTAGACAAGAATTAGTATTGATCATGCCGACTTTTCATTTACTGAAACTGTCAATCGCTAAAATTAAGTCCGCTAATAGTCACATTATAAATTATTGATGTGAATGGTGCTTTTTCAGGGCGCTTCGGTACTGCTGTCGGTATTGCTTTCGGTACTGCTGCTGTCGGTACTGTCGGAAATATCATCTTCGGGGCGCAGCGTATCATCGCCCTTTGTAAACTTCCATGATTTAAGCTCTATATCCGCATCCGAGAATACAAAATAAACATTATGATTTCTGCCGTCGAACTTCGCAAATTCATTGGAACGTATTCTTTTGTAATCGGAGCAGTCAAACTCGACAAAAGCCACGGCTTCCGAGGAAATGTCGTCAAGGCGTACTTCGATCCTTCCCTTGCCCTTTACTTCGGCAATAAACTCGGAAGCGCCGTAACCGAAATCCACCCCTTTTACATATGTCCACGCACCCTTGGCAGTGCTTTTTGCAGCGGGATTTGTCACCTTTTCGTATCCGATGTCGGCAGATGTGAACATTAACGCTCCGCTGTTGCAGACATAAGGATCAACCGATTTTATCTGTGAAACGCCGATTTGGCTTGCCGCAGTTAAAGCGATCTCTCCGGTTTGAGCATTTATCGGAAGGTAATCCGCCATAAGGCTGCGGAATCCCGCCGATCCTCCCATAAGCTCCTCTAAAAGAAGCGTATGATGTATAATATAGTTAACGCCCTTGAACTCGCAGAAATGCGTGTGGTTGTTAGCCCAGCGAAGTCCCGAGTCGCCGTCCTTATTTTCCCCCGCATTGTAGAAATATGCTCCCCTGTACTCCCAGCTGTCTGCGTCAAGGGGAGTTTTTGTGGTAAGATATGCCATACTGCATGTAGGCGGAGTAGGTATTCCTTCATAGTCCCAGCCCTTGCCTCGCGGCTGCCAGTCGTTGCAATAGGTGTAATAATATGTTCCGTCAATATAATTCAGTTCGCTTGCCTCAAAAAAGTACGGTGCGTCGATTGAAACAAATTCGCTGTCAAAGGAGAGCATATCCTTTCCCAATTTTGCTATTTTGGGGATATTGGTGTGAACGACGTCGCCTTCGTTGGGCGCTCCGCCGCCAAAGGAAAGCCAGCCCACGCCGTTTTCATCAATGCATACGCCCGGATCAAAGGGAGCGGGGCAATTTTCAAGCCCCGGCATATCCTGATAAACCAAAGGCTTGCCGAGGGGATCGCTCCAAGGTCCGACCGGATCGGTGGAGGTAATTACGCCCACGCCTGCTCCGCTGTTTGAAAAATACAGATAAAAATGGGTCAGTCCGTCCTCTTCGACACGGGAAGCTATTGACGGTGCCCAGGAATTATATATCCAGGGGGCAATTTCTCCCACCTCTATTCTTCCGTGATAGATCCAGTTAACCATATCGTCGGTGGAGAACACCACAAGCGATTTGATAAAAGCGTAGTCGTTTTTAGTGCCCTCCTCGGACTGCTGATGATCATTTGTGCCGTAAACATACAGTCTGCCATCATGCTCTACTGCCGTAGGATCGGCACAAAATATGTTAGATGAAATCGGATTGGCGTTAAGCTCGGTTTTATATGCATTTTCACCGGTTTTGTCGATTATTATGCCGTTGTTTAAGCTTGCGATAATTTCATCATCAGAGGGTCTGCTTACTTTATTTTGGGTGATTACCGGGGCGGAGCTTCCGGATGTTTCGGCAGTATTATCGCCGGAATCTCCTTCGCTGTTTGAACAGCCCGAGGTAATAAGTAAGGCGGCTGCACATAGTAAAGCCGTCGATTTAACTATTTTTCTCATTTTTGGGTTTTTCCTTTCAATTTGAATTTTTATGTCCGAAGCTATGAAGCTGTTTTTAGTTATATTATACACGCGGCAATATATAAAGTCAAGCATTGATATTCATTTTGTACACTATTTTTGGTTGCAATATATTCTGTTATCGGTTGGCGGTTTAATTAAAGGAAAAATTGTATAAGCGCAAGAGCGGACGGTTATACTCAAAAATTAATGTAGATTTCTTAGTATTAGTTTTTAAAAAGCCGACATAAAAACTGCTGTAAGTGATGTTGTAAATAATCATATAAATCCCTGTTCATCACTATAACCGTTTTTATGCCGGCTTTTCATTTACCGAAACTGTCAATCGCCAAAATTAAGTCCGCTAATAGTCACATTATAAGTTATTGACGTGAAGGGTACTTCCTCACCGTTCACCTTAAGCGCCATTCTATAGCCTATCCATTCTATATCGGTTTTTTCGGCGAAAATACCGCTTTCCTCAGTACCGTAAATCAAAGAACCTATTTTTGCGCCTCCCCAACCGTTTGCAAGTCCGTTTCCGGAAGTGCTTTTAGGGTCGAGATCGACGTTTACGGGTATTTCAACATCCCCGTTTTCCGTGCCGAGAGTCAATGATTTTACAAATACTTTGTATTCGGCTTCGGCGTCCGTATTGATAAAGCCAAGATTAAGCGCATGGCTGTTCTTATCAAATGACGTTCCTTTTATCGAATAATCGCCGTCCTTCGTAACGTCAAAAGCAACGGTGGGACTTGGTCCCGGATCTCCTACCTGAGCTGTAAACACAAGCGTTTTGTAGGGTGTTTCAGTATTGGAAATGCTCTCTTCGGGGCGCAGCGTATCATCGCCCTTTGTAAACTTCCATGATTTAAGCTCTATATCCGCATCCGAGAATACAAAATAAACATTATGATTTCTGCCGTCGAACTTCGCAAATTCATTGGAACGTATTCTTTTGTAATCGGAGCAGTCAAACTCGACAAAAGCCACGGCTTCCGAGGAAATGTCGTCAAGGCGTACTTCGATCCTTCCCTTGCCCTTTACTTCGGCAATAAACTCGGAAGCGCCGTAACCGAAATCCACCCCTTTTACATATGTCCACGCACCCTTGGCAGTGCTTTTTGCAGCGGGATTTGTCACCTTTTCGTATCCGATGTCGGCAGATGTGAACATTAACGCTC